>NZ_AUIZ01000005.1:0-217475 GCF_000423965.1 Butyrivibrio sp. VCB2001
ATTTACGTCTGCCATTGGGATTCGACATTCAATGCTTACCTTGCAAAAAAGCGAGCCGAAGGAAAGCACTACTATGTTGCTGTATCCCATGCAACGAAGAAGCTCGTGAGACTGATATATCAGCTTGAGAAATCTCATCAGTCATACAACAAAGCAGCTTAACTAATTCCATACAAATCTTCTTTCAAGAGCATCTAAAACGATGCTCTATTTGTCATGCAGTTTTCAAGGTGCTGAATACGATGAATAAGTCATCGTCGCTATATTTAAAACATTTCTGTTTTAAAACATTTTTATTGACTTTCTTTAATAGTTAGTCTCGTGGATTTATTTCATCTTGTCCCATAATTTCCATATATCTTCGAGTAACTCTTCGTCATTTTCAAAGTGTTCGAGTTCCTCCACATCTGTATTTAATCCCATACGTTTTATACTAAAAGTATGCATGGGGGCCATATTGTTCTTCTTTTCATACACGATTACTATTCTGCACTTAGCCCTGCTGACAATATCGCACAGCCCGCTTCGTAGCGCTATAAAGCCTCCTGCGTACTCAAGAAAACGTTCCGCGCATGTATACGGAAAAAATACTGGCACGCTTCCTCTTATAACCGGTTCATTGTCACCAGAAGAATTTGTTGCTACAGTATATCCACTCTCAATAAATCGTTCAGTCAATTGTTCCCACACCGACGTTTCAATGCAAGACTTAAAGAATCCCGCATAAGGGGATAGAATAATAGTTTTCCCGGGAATTAATCCCTTAGATGCAAATTCTCTCTTTATATATTCCTCATTCTTACTGAGTGGATGCGCGTACTCTCTCCTTGATCCAAACTCAAAGACATCGTATTGAAAAATATCGTCTACTGTTAGTTTTGACTTTTCTCTTATCAAATAATGCTTATATGTCCTCCAGCCATAAAAAAGCATTGGTTTTACATCCATCATTTCGCTTCCCAAAAACTCCCACGCAAAGAGAAGCGTGTCATTTTCTTCTTGAGAAATAACTTTAATATTTCCATATCCAAAAAGCTCAACAACTTTTCTGCAAGCATTATTAACAACTGTGATGATATATCTTTTGACACCATTATCTTTAAAATACTCGCCAAGAAGACCGCACGCTAAATAGACATCTCCCGTCCCCTTGTTTGGACAAACAAAAACTGTCGTATCACTTGCTCTACCGTTCAGAAGTAGGGAATACATCACAAATCCCTTTTGTACCGCACGCATGGCATTATTCATACTATCTTGTGAGTCTCTGCATATATCCTGGCCTTCCGGTGTCAGATCCAGCACCTGACTGTCTTCATATCTCAAAGAGTGAAGCTGTTCAATCATCTCCATGTGATATCTTGAACAAATCACAATTACAACATCACGGCTAAATGGCCATAAATATTCTTGAGGTGTATATGCCCGAATCCATCCATGTCCAAATCGAGCAGAATCCGGATTATTAACTAAAAATGCATCGACTTCATAATTGTGCTGAGAAAGAGCACTTATTATCGCATCAGAGAAACCATTTATTCCAAATACAGCTATTTTTTTAGATGTAAAAAATCCCTCTTTCGCTCTATTTCCTATTCCCTTTGTTATAAAATCATCAGACATATAGTGTATTCTCTATGTAATCCTCAACAGTAACTTTTCCACTTTCTATAAGCCCCCTGCTGCCATATGGCTTATTGCAGGACACCACAACTATATTTGCAAAAAACTGAACCAACCTATAGTACCGTAGCAAGCAGCTGAAGTCTTCTTGCGAAAGTGGCACAAAGCAATACTCCGTTTTTTTTACATACCGTTGTAATTCTTGTTGATACAAGCCATTTTCACAGATGACAAAAGCTCTTGAATACTTCTTTTTCGCAATGTATTTGTCCAACAAGTTAATTGCACTAATGCATAATTCAGGATCATCCTCAGGAAAAATAAGTAAAGAATCAATCGACGTTATAGCATATTCCTCTTTCATCTTTATCCATACTTTTCTTCCCCTATCAGCTTCTAGAAAGGAATCCGTCAGATTATCACATAAGATTTCGCTTCTATTTAGCATTATATATTCCCCAAATCCATCTGTTTTTTAACCCATGGGATTACTATATCAAGAGTGTCTGACAAAGAAGTATTTGCCTCAAAACCAAGCACCTCTTTTGCTTTTTCTACTGAGGGCACTCTTTTTTGTACATCATATTCAAATGGTTTATCTGAGACATATCTGAACTCTTTTTCACCGTTTATCTTTTCCCATATCATCTTTGACAATTCCAATACTGTTGTTGATACCGGCGTTGATAAATTGAAATCTTCATTAGTTGCCTTTTCAGATTCGACACAAAGGCGAATGCCTCTAGCTAGATCTCCACCATATGTATAGTGCCTTATTTGGTTGCCATCACCAAGTATATGCAGGGGATCCTGCCCTTTATACACCTTTTGGATAATATCAGGAACAACGTGGCTCATAGCCAGTTTGACATTGCCTGACATGATTTCCTTTTCATTTTTCGCACGTTGTTCGCCAGTACCAACGCAGTTAAACGGTCTAATAATTGTATATGGCAACTTATATTGTTCCCATGCGCCCTTAGCGAAATATTCGACAGCCAGTTTTTGAAATCCATATGTAGAAAGCGGCGGTGCACACTTAAGCTGTTCTCCTTCTCTAGTCGGATACTGTGTTGTTGATTCATATACCATCGACGACGACAGCACATCAATCTTCTGTAAATGATTGTGCTCGTGTGCCCAAATTGCAGCATCAAACGTTGACGCCATAATACGCTCATTTTCAGCCAAAAGGTCATAAGCATACGTATGGAAGTATGTAATACCACCTATCATGGCTGCAATTGCGATTACCTGATCGCAATCCTCTATTAGTTCTTTCATAAGCTCTGTATCCTTTACATCACCTTCTGTGAAGTGATAATTTGGATTCTTATCATAGCTTTTCTCTACAGGGCCATATTTTGAGTAATTATCTATACCTATAACCGTATGACCGGCTTTTAATAATTCTTCTACCAGATAGCCAGCAATGAAACCAGCAGAACCTGTAACTAAAATTTTCATATAGCTTACCCTCCTGTAATCATAACTAATCTATATTCATATTGCCGAGCGTTCGAATATCAATATCATCTGCATAGTACAATTCAGTGCATGCCTTCCAAGTATCAAGAACAGCAAATCCTCTCTTGGTCTTAGAAAACACCTCATTATAAAGTAGCTTCCCGTATCTGCTATTGTTGTTTAAAACCAGCAACAATTGAGAATCTTTGCATGCCTCATAAAGATCATCATAGACAGCTCCAACATGCAATGCTTCCATTTCATCCTTAATCGCCACATAATCATGTATGTTCAACTCATACCCGGCCTTAATCAGCGCATTCGCGATATACACAGAACTTGATCCTCTAAGATCAGATGTCTCAGGATTGCCTTTGAATGCCATTCCTGAAAGAGTTATTCGTTTGCCTTTTTCGGGCTCACCTATCCTTTCCCTAACCCAATTTACCGTGATATCTATCAAGGATTCATTGAATTTTCTAGCAGATAAAATGAATTTTTTACTATCGCATTCAGGCATATTGTTTATTAGGATATATGCATCTTTCTCAAGGCATGGTCCCGCTACATATCCGGGATACGCGATATTGCTACGATCATATCCTTGATTGGCATGTTTTATAACACTTATCCCGTCCACGCCAAACTCCTGTGCCGCCATGCAAAAAGCATTTCCTAATGCAAACGTCATATCTCTATATGTATTGCAGTATAACTTTGCCAATTCAGCCTCTTCTATCGAATCAGCAGTGATGACATATGGTGTAATATTTCTAAATAGTCTCTGCGCAATATCGATGCTTTCCGGATTATTCCCACTTATTATCTGTGGCAAATGTGTGAGTTCATGCACAGCCTTTCCTTCCAGTGTTCTCTCCGGACACATACCAACCAGTATCTCTGACTCTTTTTTTCCACTCAATTCACACAGATAGGGAATTACCACGTTTCTCGTAGTTCCTACGGACACGGTGCTTCTTAAAATAATCATTTGCGTCCCATCATAAACTTTAATGGATTTAATCGCAGACCTGATATAATCAAAATTAGGTTGCTTCACGCCATCTACTTCTTCTCCACTAAGCGGCGTCCCCACAGTTATAATAAATGCTTCAATTGGAATATCAGGAGAAAACTCATCCACAACAAAAAACGATCTATCTAAATGCCTTCTGATGAGATTATCTATCCCCGGTTCATAAAAATGTGCTTTTTTCTTTGTGATGCATTTTTTTATATGCTCATTTATTTCTGTCCCATAGACAATGTGTCCACTATTAGCAGCGGCCATAGCCAAAGTTAGGCCGACATATCCAAGACCAATGATACCAATATTCACTCTATACCTCCTGATTTAATGCACCTAAAAGTGCTCTTGTCTGAAAATTCTGTATATATACTATTTTATCGCACTTTTAGCACTCAAACAATCGAATATATTCGATATTGCGATATCTTCTGCGATTTTCGCTCTTTCCGGGCAAACAAAAAGCCGATATACCCTGTAAGATATATCGGCTCTAAATATGTATTTATCTCCATTATGCACTTGGATATGCCGCTTCAAGACCTTCTTTAAACTTTTCCAGCGTCATATTTGCGCGTTCTGCAGCTATGTTTATATCTAATAATCCATCATGAACCAGAGAGTATAAGGTTTTACTCTCTCCCCTATCCTCAGCAGCCTTTAATTCATCAGCCATTAACTCTCTTAGAGCTTCGCACATAATCTCATCTCCCTTCATCTTCTCAAAAATATCTGTATTAGCTTTAGCACATACCTGGATTACGGCATCTGCATCTTGTTTATCTCCAGGCGCGCTGTACTTCGCCGTTTCTCTGATAAACTCTCGTATGTCTTCTTCATTAGCATTTTTCTTCATGATCTTAAGAGCAAGAAGCTTTGGATCGCTTACCTCGTCTAATACTACTATTCTAAGCGGAATGCAGATAATACCTTCTATTCTGTAGACTCCATTCTGTTCAGGAATAACTGTTCCGTAGTTTCTTTCCACATAACCAAACAGTTTAACAGGTTTCCTGGTCCTTACTATTGTAATTGTCAGCTGTTCTGCAGGAATCTCATCAACGCTTTTACCTGATGCCTTATAAACACCCGCATATCCTATTGTTTTCCAGACAACATCAATACTCAGCTCATCATCAGGATTCTTATATTCAATGATGTTATGGCCTCTGAATCCTCTCCCCAGATCATTATCAATGACCACTTTTTTAGAATCAGACAGTCCATTCTTATGGGCTTCTTCGTAAGCTGGACCTCTCGCCTAATCTCAATATCCTTCTGATAATCCCTCATACTGAGATTAAGACCTCCAGCGAAACCGGAATTCCAATCAATCTGGCTGGTTTCTTCACTTTTTTGCATTAAATTTTTATTCCTCCTAATTATATTTCTTTTTCCATATTGCTAGCAAGTATGTCTAAATGTGGATGTCTTTGGCGATTATGCCATTATTGCCACGACTGTGGCAGCTGTCCCGGAATGGGTACGAAGAATATAGTACCAGTAATTTCTGCAATTACAAGCACATTCATCAAATCTTAAGAATATCTATCGTAAATCATAAGAACTGTGCGCATTATCGTTAATCAATGCACAAAACCCGACGCCACACTACTATTGCTTCATGTCGCTCGCTTCATGGTCACATCTATAATCCAGGTTGGAACAAAAAGGCCTCATTCATCGATATTTTGTATCATTACCGATATCTTATTCTCAACGCATCTTAATGAAACAGCTCCAACATCTCCGTATAAGCCATCCCATTTGTCCATATAATCCGGCGAAATGCCATTTTTGTCGAAGACACAGTTCTCCCACTTATCACCGATATTATCAATGATGTCTTGCAGTTCTTCCCACAAAGAAGCATCAATTTTCTCAAGGTCCCGGCTCACAGAGTCCTGTAATAAGAAAACTGCCTTGATCCCATCTGAGTTTTCGTCAAAGATATCCAGGGATCTTTTTATCTTTTCAATGGCCTTGGCTCCGCCCTTTAAGATAAAACTGATGGTCACATAGTAAATGATGACTTTCCTGCTTTGGCATTCTCCCACAAGCTGCTGCCATTCATCATCCACATCAGTCATCTCCGCCTGCTGCCCTGTCCCGATCACTACAACACCAAGCTCTTCCTCTGTAACCAGTTTTTGACACCAATAATCCCTTGTTGGTTCCCCCGCCAGCTCCACCAGCTTCTCCAAATACAGCTCACGCATTTTGTGTGAATTCAAAACCACTCTGTCCGCATTCACTACCGCAGGCTGCTCAACAAGCCCAGCATTAGCGATACTTGCCTTGTCCCCTCTTTCTTCAGGGTCATCGAGATCAAAGCATGGAACATATATAAGCTCATCGGTATAATTCAGCAGATTCTCCGAGTAAAAACGCTCGTGCACCGTCATCACAGTGTTCCATCCATCAAATGGCACCTGAATCACTACCACGTCCGGCCTCTGCACGGCAATATCAAATCCATCAGCGCTTTCCGCGTTCACATAATCAGGGAACATATCTAAGCCACAGAGTTCATCGCCAAGGTTGGCATCATAATTCCTATAGTAATATGGCACAGCAACGACATGTATCTCATTTTCGGGATCAGAAGACTCTTTTCTCCAAAGGCCCTCCATGGTTTTCCACCACTTCGCTCTGCAAGCAAGGAAGACTATTTTCCCATGGCTTTTTTCTCCACAGGCGCAGTCAACTTTGAAACATATCTGCCAACAGCCTTCAAGAGCTGCTTACTGTCCAATGTATATCTATAGGGGTTCCTTCCAAGTTTTTCCCTAAGTATTTCTTCCTGCTTCGAATACACCGGATAATCATGCGCTCCTCCGCTCTTAACTACTTGCATGAAATCGCCATACTCTATTTCCAAAACTTCTTCATATCTACCCGGCGCATTGATATAAGTATTCTCAAAAGAAAGCTCACATATGCAGTCGAAGAGCTCTTTTGAATATATATGGTCACCGTTACTAATATAAAACGGCATCAGCGCAACCTTTGACGCTTCTTTGTCGCTGCATTCGGAATAAAGCCTCTCTATGCGAAGTCTGAGTTCTCGATCATCACTTCCATTAGCCTTGAGTCGTTCATATTCTTCCACAAGTTCTTTTGTCTGTTCTAATCGTACCTTTTCCCTGGTCTCATCCTCATACAGGTTATCCAGTGGAAAAATATCCACTCCCACAGCATAGGGACACCCATAGTATTCCTCCAGCTGTCCAAGCGAATAATCAATGGAACGTCTACTGACAATTCTTCCTACAATCTCCTTATAATCCTCATGATTCCTCATAGAAAGGATTTCATATCCCTCCGGGAGTTCGTTTCCTGCTACTTCGAAGAACTTCTCCCAATCACTCCTTAGCATGTAGATATCCAGATCATCATCCCATGGGATATACCCCTCATGTCTTACAGCCCCAAGGAGCGTTCCGCAATCAGCAAACCATTTTATGCCATGTTTACTACAGACTCTGGATATCTCGGACAAAATTTAATCTGGCCCGCCCAGAATCTTTTCATCATAGATGATATGAAAAAACCTTCCCGAACCTCATCCTCAAAGAATTCCGGCGGAAAGGCTATATTTTCAAGTTTAACTCGCTCCATTTTTTTCATATCCCCACATTTTGTATCATCACAGGAATCTTGGCGAATTGTGCATCATAGGAAAAATTTGAAATATCGCCATAGTAGCCACTACATGTCATCATCAACTCCTTAACATCTGTATAGGACTCAGTGGTATCATAATCTCCCCATCCACTTTCAACAAACTCTTTCACAACCTTCTTATAGTCCTCTAAAATGACAGATTTATTGAACTCCAGGCATTCAACCGTGCCTGTCATAGGATGCCAGATTACTCTGATATTTTCGCTATTCTCCTGAAATATATCCAGGTTTTTCTTTAGTTTTTCAATTGCTTCCTGTTCTCTTGTCAGAAAAGGAAGCACATCCGTGTAGTAAAAGATCTTTTTCATACTGTTACTTCCTCCGGATCTTCCACAAGATTCCCGTTCTCATCATACTCAAGAAACTCCTCCGGGATATCCCAACCGTGTTTCTTATAAGCCCGGTATAGCTCCGTCCTCTGATATTTATAAATGGGATATTTATGTTGAGACAGGAAAGGCCTTAAGGTCTCATAATCTCCGTGAACTCTTCTCAATATGCCATCATAGTCCTTGGGTATAGGTACGTACATCATCCCTTCGAAGGGAACAAAAATTCTATCTGTAAAATTATCTTCTCTGAAATCTTTCTCGCCATAATAAATGACCTGCTCACGATTCTCCACATGCTTGGATCCACAGTCTTCACATATGCTGCAGGCAAGATCAAGTAGCCTTAGTATCTGCGTTGTCATAGGTTCAGCACCTGTAAATGTATAGTCAAGCTCTGATTCTATAGTTCTTCTGATGCTACTGTATTCTCGAGTTTCCTCTCCATTTATAGAACCGTCATCAACCTTCCACTGGAGCATCAGCATTCTGTCCAACATTCTTATGAGTCTGTCCTGAAATGCAAGCTCCTGCTGATTTTCCGGAACTCTGTCGAAAATAAATACGTCAACACCGGTAGAATAAGGACAGCCATGAAATCTCTCTAGAAACTCCGGTGAAGTATCCAGCATCCTTCCATTGTTGATGTTAAATGTCATTTCCTTGGGCGGGTATGCTCCGGGCAAGAGCGACCTGGTATGAAGGTAGGGGGGCAGCTCTCTAGCCACCACCTCCATAAATTTCCGGTAGTCGCTTCGAAGCATGGCGATATCAATATCATCATCCCAGGGAATAAAGCCCTTGTGGCGCACAGCGCCTATCAGTGATCCATAGCAGATGATATATCTGATGCCATACTTATTACAGACTTCGTCCACCCAGGCAAGGATCTCCATTTGGGCAGCCCAGAGCCTCTTCATCATGGCAGTGATATGGAAGTTGCAACGAACTTCATTTTTGAAATAATTCTCCGGAAAGTGAAGCATTGTCATCTAATCACCCATTTATTCTCACAACGATTCATTTATATATCTGCAAATTTCACCTGCAATCTTGTAATAGACATTTCTACTAAAATGATTGATACAGTCCCCAAAGTCTTCCTGAGAATTAATAAAATCTGTCACATTAATTACCCTCATTCTGTCGTGATCTTCAGCAAATGCAGTGAGAACCGGATTATAATCTCTATAAATATCTCCAAGTCCATCAAACTCAGGATTTTCACCCTCATAATCTTTCTCACTTCCTAAAATGAGGATAATGATTGGATGCCCAGGTACATTATCATAAATATAGTCAAGGTTCCTCATAAGCATATCTAGCGGAGTATGTCCTACAAACTCCCATTCCTCCGAAAACTTCTCTAGAATCTCTCTTGTAAACGAAAAACCATGTCCTGGAATTCTACCGCTTATAAAACCATCAAAATTTGCCGGATCAGTCATGTCAGAATTCCGATTTGAAAATGCAATATACTCTCCGGTTTTTTTATTCCTATATAATCCCGATGCCAAATCAGATAAAAGGCTTATGCATATAACATGATACTTTTCATCAAAGAGCTTTGTCTCAAAGTTGCTTGCCGGCAAGAATGGAAGATCTTTTACCAATTCTTTTATACCGTCTTTCCCCATATGTCCCCATTCCCAGATATGCATAGTGTGATTTTGTCCAGCCACTATAACTCCACTATCATCCACATAATGGAATTCTGTTGTAACATTTCCTCCCGTCAGATATGGCTCAACACTACTTAAATCACATGGGCCCTTTAGCAGAACTCTTACTCTGCGTTCCATAGATTTATCTTCGAATGCTTGCTTTCCATCATCCTCAGATATCCAATCAATACTTTTTTCAGGTGAGAGTGTCACAGACACCGGTTCTTTTACGTTAAAAGCAGGGCATCCAAGCTTGTTGTAGATATATTGTTCAATACCCATTCCTAATACTCTACATGAAAAAACCAGGTGTTCCATTCGCTTTTCTCTTGTGTTATAACAATAGAATCCTATTATTCCGTAATCTCCAAACTTATCCTTGGCCCTTATATATGCGCAATCATTCCAATCATTGGTGATAAGTCGTGTTAGCAAGCCCTTGTCATCTCGATTCTTAGTGAAATTCAGCTGATTACTTCGCATAACAAGCTCATGAATACGATCGATGTTTTGAAGACAATCTCTATTAATAGAGACTCTAATATCACTCTCCTTAAGAAATTCTTCCTTAGAAGAGCTTAAGACTTCCTCCTTTGTTTTCTTTTCAAGAATTTTGTACTGTTCTAGTCTGGAATGTTCTAAGTCTGTTGCCTTTGTCTTAACATAGTAAGTTTCAAGATACGGAATGATATCCGGAGTTGCAATCATGAGTCCTTCAGCATGATATCTTGCTTCCTCTAAATTTCTAGGATTATCATCAATAAAAAGTGTATTGGCAGGTCTAAGTCCCATAGCCTTGAGCTTCGCAGCAATCTGAGGCCCCTTTTCCTCCCAATTGATGTTGTTGAAGACAAACATATCTGCCACGCCAGCTCGTGAAAGCTCATCAATAACCGCTTCCTGATCATTCTTAGAAGATATGCTATTAACAACACCATGGTCAGTAATATTTTTTACCAGATCCGCATTAGACATTGGCAAAACAACCTCGCCCTCGCTGAGAATTCCCTGCCAAAATGTTTCATCCATATCCCAAATGATCAATTTAATATTCTCGTATGGAAACTCCTCGTATTCCTCTTTCTTTGTTATCACGCTTGCATCAGGTAGAAGAACCCCAGATAGAATGTCAGTTTCTTCCTGGCTCAATGATTCTAACACTTTTGAATCTATTACAATGGCATCAAAAAATGGCCTATCAATGAAGTCCATCAGTTCATCTAATGACCCCCATACACTTTCAGTTTTTTTAACAATACTGTGCAACTTCCCGTCAGTTTCAACCCCGTATAGTTCACTATTAGGAAAAAGGCTTCTTATCGCCTTTAGTTCTGCACCAAGTCCACAACCATAATGTAACAACCTGAATCGATCATTTTGGCCATATGGAATCTGAGAAATAACTGTTCCACTGGCATAGGCGTACTTCAAAATATCAAAGCCATATTTTTGTTTAAAAAGCTCATGATGATCTTCTAAGAGCTTCTTATATTCTGTCTTAATGAAACTCTGACTTCCCGCATGATATATAAAACTATTACGCACCAATTGAAGTCTATATCCGCGCCTTAATATCTCTATTGATAATGCATCATCTTCAAAGTAGCCCGGAGCAAAGTCTTCATCAAATCCCCCTATCTCATTCCAAACACTTCGTCTTATAAGCATAGCAAAGCCCGAGAGCCTTACCCTCTCTAAACACGGCATTGCCATTGGTACATTGATTTTCTCACCATATGCAATATATTCCTCAACAGTATCAAAAGATACATCTAATTGTTGCTTGTTTCCTGCATAATTTGAAACTGAGCCAACAGCACCAATATCATCAGATGAATACAACGCCTGTTTAAGAAAATACAGTGCATCAAACACTAGCCTGGTATCATTGTTAAGCAGAAACACGTCGCAATTCTCATATTCAGTACCGATAGTAGCTGCAACCGCCTGATTACATGCAGGACCAAATCCTACGTTTTCTTCATTGCGTATGAAAATAATGTCTTCCTGCTGACTCAAATATCTGTCCACACCATCTGTAGATGCATTATCAACAACAATAATTTTGTATGTGTCAGGTGTCAAAACATCCCTAATGCTCTCAATATTCTTCCGCATCAGATTATCAGCATTATAAGAAACAATCACAATGGCTATCTTATTGTCATTACTTTGACTGGTATTATATCCTCCCACTCTTACATTTGCACCATTCTGTAAAGTAATATCATCATCCCAGACCTCTTTGTATCCATCTTTGTATTCCATTTGTGCTGCTTGAAGAAGTTTCTTTGCAGAAATTTTCTTTTGCACATCTGGATTATCAAAGTATCCTTCATTTCCAGGTATAATACTCTGTCCCTTTTCGAATGAAATTGCATCAAAATCCACTCCAAGCCAAGCAAAATCTCTGTCACAGATTGTATTCATGTCAAAGAACGATGCCCCAAGTCTGAAGGAATGCCACTCTCTAAGCTTATATACTGATGGATATCTCAACGCTACATACGTTCCATATGTCTCAAACTCACTAAATGACGAGTCATATATTTTCTCCGGCTCTATGCAATTGATGATTTTCTCCCAGAATCGTGTTCCCGGAATCATTTCATTTTTTTCAATATCTGCGATTAGTGCCTTCATAATCTCGCACTTTATAAGCATATGTTCCGAGATAAATGATCGTTCAATAACCTTTCTGAATCCAGGAAGAATTTTTCCCATAGTTTCGAAATATTCAGGATGATATTCATGCTTAAGATCAAGATAAGGTTGACCTGTCTCAGGACTAAACATACTGATTTTTCTACATGGCACAGTGTCACCATCCCATACCATGTAAAATTCATCTTTACAGATATATGCATACTGCATCTTAAGGAACTGCTGATAATACCATCCAGTAACACCTCTCGCCAGAGGCTTACCATTTAATAAAGGCTCAAGCTTTTTAGATATACATGCATGAACATCACTGAATGAAACAATATCGTTTTCATCCACCCAGTCAGCATGATCTGATATAGCACTTGATTTTGCTATCTCTCCCACCTCAGGAGAGCCAATAAAACAGATTTTTCCATATTCAAAATTATCTACAAGTCTCGGATATAAGGGCAGGACCCTTTTACAATCCGCAGGTGTAACAACAATCAATACATCAAAATGCTTATCTGCGCTCATAGCTTTCCTTTCAAACATTAAAAATGGTATACTATATTATACAACAGTTATGTACGTCATTTAAATAAACTAGGTGTTAAATATGAGAAAAATACTGATAGTTATTGTTTCTTATAATGCGAAAAGACACATGCAGGCATGCCTTGAGAGTATAAGAAAAAACCTTACTCAAGGAAGCTACAAAGTAGCTGTTGTGGACAATGCTTCCACCGACGGTATATCTGATTGGCTAGAACTGCAAAAGGATATTATATTTATCAAAAACACCCAAAATATAGGCTTTGGTCCAGCATGCAATCAGGCTGTTTCTGCCACAATCGGCACCGAGTTTGAAAGCTATGATATATTCCTGTTAAACAACGATACAGTAATTACCGCCAAAGCCATACCGATTATGGCAGAATATCTTACTGATAATGATGATGTAGGCGCTGTAGGTGCCATGTCAAACTATGCTGGAAACAGACAATCATATCCTGTTGAGTTTTCTTCAACAGAAGACTATATCAAATTTGGAAACAGTTTAAATGCACCTGATAGTGATGCTTATGTAGAAAAAACCAGATTAAATGGTTTTGCTCTTCTGATTCGAAGAACTCTATGGGATGATATCGGTGGATTTGACGAGGACTTTGCTCCCGGATATTACGAAGATGATGCCATATCTGTAGAGATTCTGAAACGTGGTTACAGACTCGTTCTTTGCAGGAATAGCTTTATCTACCATGTAGGAAGTGCTAGCTTTGTAAAAACAGGTACTAATAAGCTATCCTATGAACACCACAAGCTCTTTATTCAAAAATATGGATTTGATATTTTGGATTATGTATATCCATGCGGAGCAGTAATTTCCCAGATTCCATTTGCTCGGAGTGCTACTTTTAATGTACTTCATATTGGATGTGGCTTAGGCGCAGAGCTAAAGGCTATTAGAAGTCTTTTCCCTAATGCATGTCTTTATGGGGTAGAATCAGATTCCATACTATATTCTATAGTAAAAAACACAGAAAAAGTCTTTACATCGATACAGGAAGTTGCGATGTCAACAAGTCGCGGTTTCTTTAATCTGCTCATAGTAGACAGTAACTACTTAAATAATCTGAATGACTTTGATAAAGAAATCCTAGTGAGCCTTTGTTCTTCTAATGCTGTAGAGATTTCTCGTATTCATAATTATGATGATTTTTCATTTGACAAGATTGCCCTGATAATATGGGACAAAAATGTATATAGTCAAGTAATAGCAGACAATCTTGCAAATTGGGGAATAATGAGTAGTGTCTATTCTACTGACAATCTTAGAAAGCGAATCGCCAGCTATGGATTACCACAGAAAAACATTCTCCTTATTAGCAACGACTCTATGCTTAGAGCCAGTTCGCTTTTAATGTTTCCAGAACTAAATTGTGAGGAAGCTACCATTGTTCCTTACTTAATGGCACATTTTGGAAGGCTTCCTCAATCAGATGTCGCTCATAGAAACGCATCTGAGCTTGAAATACTTGAAATGAAATATCAGAGCGAAAAACAATATGAATGTCATGAAGATTTCCTCAATGATAGTGAGCTAACTGTTTCTGCAAGTCATAAATGCCATGAACAGATTCCTGAAATACTCAGGATTCTTAATAATGCATATAAGCTCGGGCAAATTGAAAAATGCTACGATAAGACACAATTAGTAAAACTCCTGGCAAACGAGTGGAATGATTGTGTGTACATAACAGCCAAGGATAAATATGCCAATTATGGTGTAGTAGGATTTTCTTGTTTTAACCAAAGGGAAAACAAAGGAATTTGCCATGTCACTTCATGGTTTATGAATGAGGCAGATCTTAATCGACATGTAGAAATTTCAGATTCCGACATTAGTAGTGTGAATGATAAAAAACCAAATTCAATCAGAATACTGCTTAAAGGTAACGAGAATTTACATCCCATAGCAGATTATCTTATTGGTGGAAGCGTCACAACTGAATATGATAATCCTTTCCGTTTCAATATTTCACCATTTCCAACAAAACTAAATAGTACTCCCTTCCACATCATTATCTTTAGCCTGATGCAGGAAGACTATTCAGCATGGGAACATGACAGTGAAGAAATGCTATCTCAAATGTTTAAGACTTTCGAAAATCTCGTTTCACATACCCCAGGTAATCCCACAATAATACTTCTCCTTGGATATGAATCCGAATCATCTTTGGACAATCTGCCGGACGGGGAGCTCGCTGAACTCCACTACGAGATCAATCCTTTAATTCGAGATTTTGCATCAGAGCATCCAAATATAAGAACCATTAATGTCGCAGACTATATAAATAGTCTTAGTGACTTTAATGGTTCTGTAAATCAGTTTGTTACACGCATCTACTCAGACATCGTAGAAAAAATCGTTGTTTATATTAACGAAAAAGTTGATCATTTGCTCGCGACGAAATAATATTGATAGACTTTAAGTTCATCCGGATCATCAACACGCATAGCATTTTTTAATTGAGTAATCAATTCATTATCCTCCGGATGCCCATTATAGTTTCTATGCACTTCTTGGACTCTGAGCCCTGTACTCTCTATCATCTCTTTCGCAGTTCGAAGTGTAAAGAATCTCAAATGTGTTCTATCTAGAATTCCTTCATCTGCATAATTAAATTCACCCAATAATGTAAGTCCTAGGCACACTGAAAAATGCCTTACATTAGGAAGACTGATTATAAAATGGCCATTCTCCTTCAAATATGGCAAGAATCTCTTTATTGTGCCCGCCGGATCTCTCAAATGTTCAAGTACATCAGCGCAAATAATATAGTCAAATTGCTCAGGTGCGTACGGAATCTCCATAGTTTCTACATCGCCCTGAATTATGTCATTCATACTGGCTGCAATATGTGCCACCGTGTCTACATACTCTACACCATGTACACCAGCATTTGGCCATATTCTTTTTATTCTGCTAAGTGTACTCCCCATAGAGCACCCCAGTTCCAGAACTTCTATAGGTTTGTTATGATCAGCTTTAATAAATTCAATTAGCTCATTTCTCGCTCTTGTCGAGTAATCTATATTGCATCCCCATTTAGACCTAAACACTTCCCTATTTTTATCTGTAACTTCTTTTTTATCCCCATAAATCATCCCCCTGTCCATAAACTTAAAAATATAACTATTCATGCACAGAAGCACAGACATTCCCGCCATATTTACTCTGACGCAAAAATCTTTGTCCTCATATTGGTTAGGTGAAAATCTATCATCAAAAATGCCAACTTTATCAATGGCACTCCTACTAATGAGTATCGCATGATCCGATACATAAAGCATTTTTTCCAACGCATCCTGCATCGGGCAATTTACAGTAGTTGCTTCTTTTATTGCATCTTCAAGATTACCGGCTTCTATCTTCATCTTTTGATGATTTATATACTCATTTGTTACTCCACCAATAGCACCTACACTTTCTGAAGAATATAAGCCCAACATAAGATAAAAAAACGTATTATCTATTAACATGGTATCTGCATCTAACAAAAATATATCATTATATGCATTGCACAGCTTAATACCGCTATTACATGCTTTTGTATATCCTTGATCTTCATCAAACCTGCAGTAAGTAATTCCTTCTATATCAGACAACCAATCAGTAGTACCGTCAGTAGAAGCATTATCTATAACCACTATTTCATATAAATCAGGAAGAATAGTTGTAACTATACTATTTAGACACTTTTTTAGACATTCAGACTGGTTTTTTGTCACAATAACCACTGAAACCTGCCTTATTGACGCTCCCTGTAAAACAACATTTTCTATGTTACTTTCTATTACTGCACGATCTTTTTCAATATCACAGAACAAAAGTGCCTGATAAAAGCATAATAGTGCTTGATTTAGATTAGTCTTTGAATAGTACTCACCCAAGGTAAGATACAGTTCATAATTTTTATTATCAGCCAAAAGACCTATCGTAATAATATCAAATGCTCTCTGATAATCTTCCTTTTGCATACATGCCGTTGCTGCCAGAACGCAATATTCCGCATCTCCCTTGAGATTTTGAATCTCTGTTTTTAAATTCCCGGTTATGAGCCTATGCGCTTCATCAAATTCTCCGGAATTAATGAGTTCATATATCTTCTCCTTTATCTGGCTCATGCTTTCTATTTCCCCTTTCGATTTCTTCTGAATACTTCCGCATTTATACTCATTTATGAATCTATTTCTATATTTTCCATAAGAGTACAAATTCATCATTCCATCGTCATGGATTACCCATGGGCATGTTTGCTCTGGTACAACCACTTCGAGTCCTAGTCTTCTAGCTTCAGCACATATGGATGCGTCATAAAAATCCCATCCATCAAACAAATCTTCTCTCCATGGAATATCCTTGCTGGTTACTATCATTAGTCCATCCACAGCCTCTACCTGTTCGTATGACACAGGATTATCTACATCATATTTATAGTCAAGCTTTGAGTTCTCATCATATAGTTTCCCAATTCTAAATCCATGCCACATAACAGCATCTTGGGGTAATCTGGGGGAACCCACCATCCCAATTACTGCTATATTATTATTTTCATTAAAGAGATCCAAAATATGAAAAATAAAAAATGGGTTAATAATACACACATCCTGATGTAGGTATATTTTAATCTCCGCGCTGCTTGCATGCATCCCAGCATTATATCCGGACGTCATACTCTCAGCTCCTTCTATTGATTTTATTTCTACCTCCACACCATCCGGAATAATTAGACGATTAACATAAAACAAACATTCTTCATACATCCTGTGATTGTTTACGCAAGTTATGAAGCATAGTTTTCTGCCATCGTAATGTCTAAATCCCTTAGTATATTCTATTGGCAATGGATCAGGTAAATCCGGATATCGTTTCCTTGTGTAACTTCCAATTATTTGTGCATCTTGTTCTTTGCCATATTGCTTGTAAATCTCTTCTAACCGTTTACCAACAAACCTTTTGTTGTGTACCTTCGCCTCGTTCAGCATCTGTATCATAAAAAATACAGATACACCTCTAGCGCTTATCTCATCATATAAGCATCTAACATCTTCTTCAGAACATAATAATTCAATTCTTCGAAAACAATACAATGCAGTAAGCTTTATATTCAAAAAGTCATCTAAAGTCTGGACTATTTCGAAAATATTATTATCTACACCTGCCTCTTTTTCTGTAATATATACTGAATAGGATGTTTGAAATTCCTTGATATCATTAAAAAGTCCGGCCAGCCTTACATATTCATGACTTTTGATAATCCGACCAATTTCATCGTGAGCATCCTTTCCTTCTTGCAAGCTTCTATTAATTCTGTTTATCAACTCACCATGTATCTTATTATCCTGTTCTTGCTGTTCCTCAAATTTCTTGTAAAACTCATCGGAATCTTCCGTATTCGGAGTCCAAATTCCCATAAAAAGCACCTCATAGTTTTCGTTCCTTAACAATATCAATTATCTGTTTCACCCTTACATCAAATGTATGTGCCTCTTTTATTTTATTATGAGCATTTTGGGCTATAGCCATTCGTTCATCATCATGTTTCAGATAGTAATCAATTTTATTAAGAAGATCCTTTCTGTCCTCGTAATAAACAAAATCCTCATCAGGAGTAAAATGTCGCGCCAGATCAACCTGATAGTTGGATAACAAGAATCCTCCTGCACCCAATATGTCATAAACTCTAAGTGGAATAGCGTGCTGAATACTTCTCAGGGTGATGTTTAAATTTATTTTACTGAGTTTAAAAACATATGGCATCTCTTCAAAATAGTCTGCTGGCCCCATGTTTTGTACCCCTGGAGGAGAAAATGCTTTATTCTGATTATATGTATAGAGTCTAACAGGAAAATGTTCCCCTATTAAAGTCAACAATTCCTTTCTTTCAATAATTGTTGCCTGTCTATTGATAATAAAATTAGCAAAAAGATATTCCAATGTTTCCGCACTGTCAGGATAGGTGTTTATGCCGCTAACTTTCTGAATTTCTTCTGTTATTTCTGGTGTCAGGCACTCCTCAATAAAATTCATACCATCCACCTGAAGTTGAGCTCTGATCAACCCATCTATATATCCTTTTGTATATGGAGACAGTTTGGGAGCGATTTCCTCATAATACTGCTTTCTCTCAGTATAAAGAGATCCTACAAAGGATATATCTGTGATAAATCTTTCAGTCTGCTGCCTGTTAGGAACCATTGCGTCAAGGCGCCTCGTGGATGCCGCCAACGGAAGATACTCAACAGTTTTTATTCCACCATTTTTAAAGGTTTCATATTGCTTGGAATCAAACATAAGAACAATGTTACATGGATTTATAACACGAAAAGAATATAGGAATATCTCAGGGTTGTCATAAATCCAGGACACATATTTTACCCTTTCAATATCACAGACCTTTGAGACAATAGGAAGAAAATTAAATGAAAAAACAAAATCAGGAGAAGTGTTCCTTATTGTTTTTATAAAACTTTCTTCAAACGCATCATCATGCCGAACCCTTGATTCATCATATTCGTATTTTAACTTTACGATATCGAGATGATTGCCATCTGGATCCACATATCTTTCCAAAGCATCCAACATATCCCGATTTGCAAAAAAAACACTTATGTCAAGATACAGAATCTTCATTCTTGCTCCTTTTCCAGTATAAGTATAATGCTTCTACATCGTTACTTTGGATAATATCCAATGCATCAAAAATCTTTTGATAATCCCAATCCCACCATTTCATTTCCATCAGCATATCAATATGATTTGGTAAGAAACGTTCTTTTACCACTCTTCCGGGATTTCCTACTATTATGCTATATGGCTCTACTGATTTGCTCACTACTGTGTTGCTTCCAACTACACAGCCATCACCAATATTTACTCCTGATAAAACTGTCGCATTTGCGCCAATCCATACATCATTGCCTATGACAATATCCCCCTTAGATGCTACACTTGACTGAGCATTAGCCTCTCTTCCCAGTAATCTATTAAATGGATACGATGTTCCCCAGTCACTTCTATGTTCAACCCCTAATAAAAAGCTGACTCCGGGACCAATACTACAAAATTTTCCCACTCTTACTTTCACACTTCCATCTTTTATATCATCTTTTATATCCAGCGATACATAATACGAAAAATCTCCGCAAACAAAATTATAATTAGAAGGACATTTATACTCTATATCCAGACGGAGCAATTCCAACTGCCCTGCTCCTGTCAGACATTCTTTTGCAAACGAATTTAAATCAACTACAGTGCATTGAAAATCCACGCCATACACCTTGGATATTAGTTGCCTTAGGACATCCGTCTCAGAAAAAAGAATAATTGCAGTATCAAAACTCTCCTTATCGACTATAGTACTTAAAGGAAATAGTTGTATTCCTGCTGCACTTGCAAATTCATCGCCAAAATAATACGCTTTTATGAGCTCCAATTCTGGACGCGCATATCTTACCAGGATATTCAAATATATGTCATGAAGGGCGTCACAAAACACTAAACATCTCATGGTTGTACCTCACATTGTCATATAATCATACTAAAAGTATAACACAATAACATTACATATTGTTCGGTATAACAAAAAGGAACTTCGGAAAATCCGAAGTTCCTTTCGGTAGTTGCAATGTTTGCAATAGACCTCTTGATAATCGACTTATAATAATTAGCCGAGAAGTGAAAGAACACCCTGATTTGACTGATTAGCCTGTGCCAGCATAGACTGTCCAGCCTGTGCAAGGATGTTGTTGTTAGAATACTTAACCATCTCAGCTGCCATATCTGTATCACGGATCTGTGACTCAGCTGCAGTTGTATTCTCGGTTACGTTGTCGAGGTTCTTGATTGTGTGCTCAAGTCTGTTCTGAATAGCACCAAGGTCAGCTCTCTGTGATGAAACAGAATCGATAGCGTTTTTGATCTTTGTGATCATCGCATCATTTCCGCCTGTTACATCAACATCATCAACACCAATAGAAGAAGAATCCATTGCGCTGATTGAAACACTAATCTTCTGGCCTGCATCAGCACCAACCTGAAGGTCTGCAGAATATCCGCTAAGAAGACCAGCATCATTGAACTTAGTGTCATTTGCTGTTCTGTCAATCTCGCTGATAAGAGCATTTACTTCCTGCTGAATGTACTTTCTGTCATCAGCCTGAAGAGTTCCATTAGCTGCCTGTGTTGCAAGCTGATCCATTCTCTGAAGCATCTCATGAACTTCATTCAGAGCACCTTCAGCTGTCTGAACTGCTGAAATACCATCCTGAGCGTTAGCTGAAGCCTGTGTAAGACCTTTGATCTGACGTCTCATCTTCTCAGAAATTGCAAGACCTGCAGCATCATCTGCTGCTCTGTTGATCTTGTAACCGGATGATAACTTCTCACTTGACTTTGCCTGAATACCAGTTGTGATACCAAGCTGTCTGTTTGCGTTCATTGCTGTTACGTTGTGTTGTACTACCATAATATAATTCCTCCTTGAATTTGTACGGCAGCATCCTTGCTGCTCGTTTACTTTGTTTTGAAACTACCTTTGTGCTGGCCAAAGATAATTTCTGTTCTTTTTTACACTTTTATTATCGTCCATAAATGTAAAAACTTAATATGTAAAATTATAAACAAATTATAAACTTTTTAAAGAAAAGGCTCTGTCGTTTCCGACAGAGCCCTTTGATGTTATCATCTATAAATTCAAGTTTACTGAAGAAGTGAAAGAACACCCTGATTTGACTGGTTAGCTTGAGCAAGCATTGATTGGCCTGCCTGAGCGAGAATATTATTATTAGAATATCTAACCATCTCAGCCGCCATATCAGTATCACGGATTTGTGATTCAGCTGCTGTTGTATTTTCTACAACATTATCAAGATTCTTGATAGTATGCTCAAGTCTGTTCTGGATTGCACCAAGATCAGCTCTTTGGGAAGATATTGAGTTGATAGCATTTTTAACAGTGTCAATAGCTGAAGAAGCACTTCCCGCGGTAGTAACATCCAGGCTGTCAACTCCTATTCCTGTAGAATCCATAGCATTTATGACCACTGTGATTGTTTGGCCTGCATCTGCTCCAACCTGTAAATCAATACCTCCAGCCCAAGTTCCATCAAGAAGATTTCTCTCATTGAATGTTGTTGTCTGTGCAGTTCTATCAATCTCGCTGATAAGAGCATTTACTTCCTGCTGAATATATTTTCTGTCATCAGCCTGAAGAGTTCCATTAGCTGCCTTTGTTGCAAGCTCATCCATTCTCTGAAGCATATCATGAACTTCATTCAGAGCACCTTCAGCTGTCTGAACGGCTGAAATACCATCCTGTGAGTTAGCTGAGGCCTGTGTAAGACCTCTTACCTGTCGCCTCATCTTTTCAGAAATTGCAAGACCTGCTGCATCATCGGCCGCTCTGTTGATCTTATAACCTGATGATAATTTCTCACTTGACTTTGCCTGTACACCAGTTGTAATACCAAGCTGTCTGTTTGCGTTCATTGCTGTTATGTTGTGTTGTACTACCATAGTATTTCCTCCATGAAGGGGGCCCGCTTCCTTGCTGCCAGATCCTTATCAGTTTTATTTGTAGCTTCTGCGGAGTCCTTTCCATGGCTACTGTGGTTTTTACTTTACACTATTATTATCGGTCCATAACTGTGGAACTTAACCCCTTTTGAATGTATTTTTCACATATTTTCAAAAAAACGAAATATAATTGTATTTTTTCGGCTAACCCCTAAAGTTTTACAATTTTCTGCCGATAAAAGCATTCATATTATGACTTCCAATTTCTTGTACGCTTTGAAAATATTACAATCACCGCTTCTATTGGATACCACGAAGTATTAACAGTACATTATGGGGACTATGTGATTCCATAAAATTTACTGCTGATCATGAAATAGAAATTATTGATCCAGACAATCCCTATACCATATACCATTAGCCATTTATATAAAAGCAACCGGCATTCGGATATGAATGCCGGTTGTCTACAATATTTAGAGTTTAATTTGAATGTCTATATGTTCTAACGTACTTATTATCAATTGATATCAATGGTGAAGTATCATAAATCAAATTGTTCTTCCAAAAGGCATAGCAAAAACTAATCTGATCTCTTTTACTCCCATTCTTCACCTCATTCCACCAATCCATCATAGCTTTCTTTAACTCTATGCTCTTATTGTCTTTAATCAAGAAGCATGTATCAGTAAGCCCATAATGCTCCGGAAATCCTTCTGTCCGATATCTTTCAGTCTGTTCATAGATCATTTCAGAAGAATCAGTATTTCTTGCAGCACAAAATTGCGCCTCATCGTAAAGGTCATCCCTGTCGTGATGGTTGAAACATAACAATGGTGCTCCTTTGGCATATTTCACTATATACTCATTCAAATCCCCGATAATCTGTAGCTTCCCATCTGTCCAAATTGTATAATCATAATCTTGTAAGTATTCCCAATTTCCAACAATCTTAATCTTTCTGGCAAGTCTCACAGGATCGAGATTCTCTACATTATCCACCTTAACAACCTTAAACACGTTGGATTTTATATTCTCATTATCTGTAAAGAGATAGTAATCAAGATTCTCGTCAACGAATACCGGATCATGTACAATATCATATCCGCCAGTTATCGCTGTATATACAGCTCCTTTGCCCTTAAAAGATGGTTCTTTCTGTAACTTGTTGTTTTTCTTCCATTCAGTATTTCTTTCTTTATTGCGATAATATGCTACCTCAACCTTATAGGGGTGAATCTGAAGATCAAATCCTGCCGTTTTTACACCATAAAACGCTGTAAGAGCCTTACAAAGATGAATAATGCTCTCCAAGATATATGCCAATTCTCGTCTATCATCTCTATTGATACAACTTATCATCAAAGCTCTGTAAGACTCACATGCCTCATTAGAATCTAATGATACCCGATTATATTCTTCTTTGATTACATATATAATATCATCCACCGGAACCTGGCTGCATTCCATCTTCCCCGAGACAAGGTATCCACACATACTCTTTACGAAATCAAGAATTTTCTCAAACTGATCCATTAGATTTCCTCTCTTAATCTATTTAGGGCCAGGCAACACTGCCCGGCCCCAAGCCATTTTTGCTAAAAATTGTATCTTTTAGTTAGTTCTTTTTATCCATAAACTGTGGTGGAATATCTTTGGATTTACTCATGGTCTGATAATAATTGAATGCAGCTGCAGCACTTCGCTTGCCATTAGCAAACCTTTCTCTCTCTCCATTAAAGTATTTCTCGGCGAGACTTTTATTCCTACGTTCTTCAGCCTCTATAGATACGCTGGCATCTGTAATACTATGAATAAGTTTTTGGATACGCTTTATCTGCTCTGCATACTTATCTTTGTTTTCACCAACTTCATCTTTGACCTTATCAAACATCGTCTGAAAGCCATCATCTATAGCGTTCAGCTGATCAATGAGTTCGCCCTTTACATCAAGAGTGTTGTCAAACGCACTAATCTCAACATTATCAAGATCAGATAGAATTTCTTTTTGCCTAGCATTTTCTTCGCGAATTTTACTCATTATTTCAAGTTTCTTCACCAAGCTTTCTTCAAGCATATCCAAGCTCGCTGATACCATCTTTCCCTCCTTATGCATCCTTTACCATGATGTGATTGGCCTTCATTACTTCTACCCAATTATCTCTGATTGCATGCATATGACCGTTGATTTCATCAACTATTTCTTTGTCCTTAGATATATTCGCCTCTACGAGTCTTCTGGCAATATAGGAATACATATTCTCAAAGTCCTGAGCAACCGGATACTTCATATCTAGTGTGTTACGCAAATACTCTATAATTCTCTCCGTCTTTATGATGTTATCATGGCTCTTCTGAATATCTTTATTTTCGATTGCATAAGAAGCTATGTTTAGAAACTTTATGGCACCATCATATAGCATAAGAGTCAACTCCGGGCCACTCGCTGACATTACTTTATTGCTTTTATACTGAGCATAAGCTGCTCTTTGCTGAGCGTTAAGTACTGGCATATATTCCCCTCTCATTTAACATTATTATTTTAGTTAGCCTCCGGTTCCAAAGAAGCTTGAAAGTGAACCGCTGTTATTATTAATTTTAGCAAGTGTAGTCTCCATTCTTGAGTACTTTTTGTATAGTTTATCTTGTGCCGCTTCCAGCGCTTTTTGAGCATCAGAGACTTTTGTCGTATATGAGCTATACTGAGAAGCCATTAATTTATCCTCATATATTGTGAAAGCACTGCTATACGCAGTTCCCTTCATAAGGTCAGACATCTTAGTATAAATATCTCGTGACAGCTGAGTAAAGAAACTCTGCACAGCATCTGGATCAGATGAAATCAATGCACTGAGCTTATCGGCGTTGCCGCTGGTACTATTGTCATCCTTGTCTCCATCTATATGGAAAGAATCTCTTTCGTTTTCTTCTGTATTAAAGTAACTGCCTGTAGCAATTCCAAAATTAGAAAGATAAAACTTGGAAGTAGTACCATCTTTTAATGTAATGTCATAGCCTTGCCCCATTACACCCCTAAGACCATTCCTAAGATTTGCTAGCGTCTCATTTCCGCTTAACAAGCCTGTTTTTATCTTATTTTCCCACTCTTCAACCTCTTTGTCAGACATCTCATCTTTCTGATCATCGGTGAGCATCTTATATTTTGTGGCTTTGTCCGCGTTATACGCTGTAGCGAACTCTTTCATCAAGTCATTATACTCTGACAAAAGTTTCTTGATATTATCGTAAATACCGCTTGTATCCTGCTTTGTTGTAAGGGTAACACCCGATGCAATTTCCTTCGCGGTGATGGTAAGACCGTTTACTTCAAATGTGTTGCTTTCTGATGTATATTCTACTCCATTCAAGGTAATCTTGGCACTAGTTCCAGTAACATAATTTGAACTACTTGCTTCGTCCGTTCCATTAAGTGCTATTCCTAGTTTAGCCATAGTATCAGCGGAGTCACTTGCAATATGAAATGCCGCCTTTTCTCCTTCAGTCTTAGATGCAACAAAGAATCTCCCGTTTGCTTCATCAAAGTTGAAGTTAAGACTAGTATCTGTATTTAACGACTTTGCATCCTTTAATTTGTCAAGGATACTTCCTATAGTATCGCCTTCCTCAATCCCAACTTCCAATACGTCTGACTGATCATTTCCTATATAAAACTTCAAGCTATCGCCTACATTAAGGCCAAGTTCCGAAGCAGCAGTCTCTTTACTTGCTTTCTCATTGCCCACCTTGACTTCATTTCCTGTAAGATAAGCAGCTTTAGCCAGACTGGTAATATCGAGAGTCTGGGTTGAGTTCATTGCAGTATCTCCTGTTACAACAGATACAGCATTTGCATTGCTTGCACTAGTAGTCTTCTTAGTATATGCAGATGAAAACCTCATGCTTGCCAAAGTGCCATTATAGAAAGATACTGCCTTTTTATTAAGTTCTTTCCATTTATCCTGTGTCCAGGTAAGTTTTTTCTGGTCACCTTTGAAATTATCAAGTCTGGTCTGTTTGGTCTGCGTTAATGCGGTTATGATACTCTCAGTATCAAGACCTGAATTCATTCCCGTAATTCGTATAGGCATAGTGTTTCTCCTTTCTCAATCCGTGAGCTTGTTACATGGAATTCCTTTTCCATACAAGGGGTTATCGCTTCTCGTCAACCATGATCCCGGCAATTTCCCAAACCTTGGCTATCATGTCCAAAGTCTCTTCCGGAGGAAATTCTTTGATAACCTTCTTGGTCTCCTTATCAACCATCTTGATGGTCACACGATTTGTCTTATCATGGATTCCGAAAACAGCTTCAGCATTGGACTTAACGTTCTTGGTCATCTCTGAAATAGCTTTTCTGACCTTCTCGTTATCCTCCTGAATCTGTTCCTCTGTCTCAGCATATCTTTCTCTGGCCTGTGAAAAAGCCTGAGTGCCACTCTGAGCATCATGACCTGAATCCGCAGAATTATCAGCAGCCTCGACCTTAAGATCAATAGCCGGCGCTGCTTCCTGATTTACAACTTCAGACTGCGACTGAGTCTGTTCCTGTACCTGTGTCCTTACCTGTGGCTGTGTCTGCTGAATCAGCGGACTAAAGCCGTTAATAGCATCCATTCCCATAATCTTATACCTCCATGACCTCCATGTCTTAACCGGGTATCAACGTGTTCTATCGCAACATTTTATGCACAAAAACAAAAGGTTTGTACACGATTTCTTATCCTTTATATCGGTAATGAAGATTATAACTTTATGTTTTTAGACATAAAAATAAGAGAATTAATAAAAATTTTATAATTACAAAGCTAAAACTTCCGGAAGTAATTTGGTATATGCAAACTTTTCGAATACTTTTTTCTGTCCGTTTTGTGCAATCTCTTTTCGTTCCTCATCATTTTCAAGATAGTAAGCTGTCTTTTCGATGAATTCCTCAGGCGAACGGACAATGACAAGGTCTTTGTCCTCTTCAAAGTATTCTGCAATTTCATCCTGATACGTTGTAATTAGGAATCCTCCTGACCCAAGCACATCCATGACCCTGAGCGGAATTCCCGATGGAATGCATCTGAAGGTCATGTTGATGTTGATCTTGCTGTTGTGAAAGATGTAAGGCATCTGTGAGTTGTAATCAGCAAGGCCTAAGGTGTTAACTCCCTGAATAGGCTTAGCATCCGGAGTTGTGTACAATGTTGTATCAAAACAAGCACCCAAGGCCTCCAGTATTTTTCTGCGCTCAGAGACCGTTACTTTTTTTCTGATGATATCCAGAATAACTCTGTCGTAGTCCACATTGTACTTGCCAGTATCCTCAAACTGAATGAAGTTTCTTAAAACTTCCATCACAGAATCGTCTATAACTCTTTTGTCAGAGATGATGTCTCTTCCATATATTAACTGCTGGGCATCTATCACATCCTCAAGATATGCCTTTAAGTCATCAGGAAATGTGGCCTGATCAAAAAAGTTGAACTCGTTGTCATAGAGATTCCCTAGGAACGTAACGTCATGAATGTATGACTCCGGAATCTCTGTAAAGCCAATACTTTTAAGCCTTTCCTCATTTACACCGAGAGGAGTATGGTAAACATTTTTGGCTCCTTGGTGCTTTAGCTCATCGCAGAGTTTTTGGTCAAAGATATGTATACAGTTTTCTTCATAAGATATTGTGTTGGAATACAGCGGATAGTGAGGGCAATCAAACACCCAGGAAATATAGTTCATTCCTTGCTTATGGCAATTCTCGGCTATCTCCGGATAGTAATCGAAGCTGAAAACGCAGTCGTAATCTCTTTTCCCTATTTCATCATAATCGCGGAATGTCTCCACCTCATGCCCGAGCCTTCTCATGGCATCCCGGCAATCTTCGCCGTTAAATTCATCCCAGTCATAGTAAAGTATCCGCATCTCATCTCCCACATACACATTTACTGCCAAAAAACGCCCTGCACAGGTTGTGCAGAGCGCTTGTAATCACACAAAAATCAAAGCAGGTTCTTCAGAGCCTCAAGTCCTGCTACATCGGTAGCTTCCTTGTTCTCATTCTGAATCTGGATGTAAACTTCTTTTCTGTAGATCGGGATCTCCTTGGGCGCGGAAATGCCGAGCTTGATCTGGTCTCCCCTGATGTCCAGAACAGTGATCTCGATATTATTATTTATGATGATCGCCTCGTTCTTTTTTCTTGATAATGCTAACATAGTTTCTCCCTCCGTGGTTTATGAATTAGCTTCTTTGTTCTTCTTGAGGATATCGTAGATAGGGAACTTAACAGGATAGTTGTCGTTCTCTACGATAGCCTGTGTGCCCTTCATATCCTTAACGTTGATGACAAACGGCCCCATAAGGTTTACGGTCATCTTAGCAAGGTCGTGAGGAACAGTAACTGTTACAAGAACAAGAATATCATCATCATTAAGATCGCCCACATCCTCGATCTTGGTTTTGTCGATTTCAGGACTATAGTCCGGGCATACTACAAGAGGATCCATTACAGGCATTGCAAAGCCGGGCTCCTCAATAGACTGAAGCCATTTGATAGAGCTTGATCCCTGCTCCTCATCATGCATCAGTGTGAATTTCTTTAAATCAGGAAAGCCGATTATACCATTTGGGAAATTGATAATCTTGCTATCTTCAATCTCTACTTCGCCGAAAATTCTTGTTGTGAGTTTCATGTTGTAACCTCCATAGTCTTTAGTGACTTTGCTACACATTAATTATATACGCAATTTCGTGCAATTGCCATATTAATTCAAACAATTTAGATGTAATTCATAAGACTTGTCTGAGATATCTTACCTGTTGCCATCAGGCTCGCCTCATAAGTAACCTGTGCGGTAGTAAGCTTGGTTGCTGCTTCTGCGATATCAATATCCTCATTCTCAGACTGAAGAGTCTTAAAGGTGGTAGTCTGATCCATAAGCCTCGTGCTTACAAGGTCAAGTCTCTTTGCTCTTGTTCCATTATCTGTAACAGCGATGTTTGCTGTATCTAACGCCTTCTGCATAGATGTGATCTTGTGCTCAAATTCCTTCTGGATGTTCTCTCTTAAGTAATCGTAAGCCTTGCTTGCCGAACTGATCTCGTTCTGCAGTTTTGCTTTCTTTGCCTCATCGCTGGTGTTTCCAAGCTTGTCCTTAAGAGTCTTAAGTGTCGTATCGAGCTGTTTCAGCTCATTCAGCATATTTTTAAGGTCGCTGACATCTCTTTTAACATCCGTTGTGAACACCGCATCAGCAGTGGTGTTTACAACTACCGACTGAGCAAATCCCACATCATAAGCGATGTCGTGTCCTGCTGTTCCCTTATTATAGAGAATAGATTTTCCGTTCTCATCGGTGTAAGTGCAGGCAAAGAGGTTCTGAGGTCTGATGTCGCCTGTATCCCACTCCTTCTTGTCATAGACAACATCGATGCTGTTGGCATTGATGATATCGGGAAGTGTCGCAAACTTATTTCTGAGTTCCTCATTAAGAAGGACCTCACCGGTTGCAGCGTTCAGATAAGCATAAGCACCCTTTTTCTGAGTGAAAAGAGTCTCATACGCATCGTCAATCTGCTGCTCAGTACTGGTTGAGTAGATGATACTGGCAGGACCGATCTCGAGGCTGGTCTCAAGGTAAGACGAATGTACGCTGCCGTTTGATGTTATCTGAACAACCTCATTGCTATATGTTCCATCGCCGTTGTCTCTGCCAATGTCATTTTTAAGAGTAATTGTTCCGTCGCTGTTTACTGTAGCGGAGTAGCCGTTTTGAGCAAGCTTAATTGTATAGCTCTGGTCAATTGCCGGAAGAAGCGGAACATCTATGCTTACTCTTCCTGCAGTGGAAGTGTAAGTTACAGTCGTCACGTCTTTTGACTGAATCTCAGCGATTGCGGAATCAACAGTTGAAGTGCTTGGATTGAAGGTTCCGTCAGCCTTCAAGTTGATCATGTATGTCTTTCCGCTGTCCTGATCGTAGCCTTCAATATAGTAAGTGCCGTCATTCTTAATTGTTGCGTTATAAACTACATTGTCGCTCTCAATCTCATAAGTTGAGCCGTCTTTGCTGATCGGAATGGATGCGTAGTGAGTGATTCCCTCTTCAGTCTTGTAGGTAACACTGATGGTGTCCATGGTGCTGGCAACTGTGCTTGTAGCCGGCTGCTGGAGCGCTTCCCTGAACTTAAGGGTTGCTGACTTACCATCGCCCTCCACGTAGTTGAGGTTGTCATAAGAAAGTCTGAGTCTTCCTACATTTCTTTCAACTATCTCGTGCTCTAAAGTAGCGGTAGTATCATCGCTCAGGATTGTTGTGGAATTGAGCTTATGCTTACCAACGATCCTGTCGGAATCTTCGATACTTCCTGCGTTGAACTCATCGTTAATATCTGTATAAGCTGCAGTTGTGGTCTTGTCAAAGGTAAGAGGAGTATCTGTCCTGTAGCCTGTAAATACGTATCTTCCTGCATAGTCAACGTTACCAGTCGCATAATACTCTTTTGACAGAGCATCCATCTGTGTAACGATTGTGGAAAGATCATCCAGAGTCAGGTCCTTATTGGCGCCCTTGGTTGCCTGCTTTACGCAGTCTGTCAGAACATCTGTAACTGTTGAAAGCGCATCTGCAGTAACCTGTAGCCAGCTCTCAGCGTCTTTTGCATTCTTCTCATAGTACTGGGAGAGCTGTGTCACGTTGCTTCTAAGGCGAAGTGCGCGAATTGCGATGACCGGATCGTCAGAGGGCCTCGTTATCTTCTTTCCCGTACTCATCATGGTGTTGAGCTGATCCTCAGTCACCTTGTTGTTATTTATATTGTAAAGGGAATTGTTCTGCATGATTTTGTTAGTGATGCGCATAGTATCCTCCAGGGTAATAAGACATTCCTTGTCCTGAAAAGTGTGCATCCATGCAGAGTATATGATTTTCACTACGTATATCGACAGGTATAGCCATTTTCTTAAGAACAAAGCGAAAAAAAATGAGCCCCGTCCCCAGGGCTCATTGCAGGTGGTTCAGTTTTCATTTTTAAACTCCGGTCTGGAGAATCAGTCTGTCGTAAATCTCGGTCAGAGTCGAGATCATCTTCGATGAAAGTGTATATGCATTCTGGAATTTAACCAGGTTTGCAGCTTCCTCATCCTCATCAACACCGGTGTCTGAAAGTCTCTGATTGCTGATGGTGTTTTCCAGTGATGTGTAAGTATCTTCAAGAGTCTGTGAGTTTGCCTTGTTAAGCGCTATGTCCGCAAGGACCTTTGTCAGGAACTCGCCTGAAGTTGCGCCTCTGAAGACCTTCTCGGTCTTGAACATGTCTTTTAACTTAGTGAGGTTTCCAAACTCGGACTCACCCTCGGTGATATCGGCCTTGGTAGCCAGTCTGTCGGAATTCTCCAAAAGAACTGAACTCACCGTGAAGTTACCGCCCCGGAGGTTATAGTATCCCTTGTTCTCAGAAAGAGTTGTGAGCTGCTCGAAGCTGTACTCAGCGCCTGTGCCGGTGTCCATGGATCCCGAAAGAGCAAACACACCGTTGAGGGAATCTGATGTATAGCCGGTGGTCATGATCTTGTTGACCTCGCTTGAGAACTGTCTGATCCACTCGTTCATCTGAGCCATGTAGTAAGGAATTCCCTGGTAGCTGTTGGAGTAGCCGATGCTTACATTCTTGCCGCCATCAGGAATACTGCTCAGTGTTGTGGAATCTATTTCAAATGTATAAGTAGAATCTCCGTCGTAATCCCAGCTGTCGTACTTGTAAGTCTTAGCGCCGATCTTGATGGTTCCGTCTGCAGGGATTGTGCACTTGTTCATGTCTTTTAAGTAGTCGCTGTCAACGTTCACCTTGACCAGTACGCTTCCGTCAGGTCTCTGGATAACGCCGCCCTCAGGAGCCTTACCGTGGAAGTAGTGCGCATTGTTTCCATCTCGCATTGCCAAAAGACCTTGAAGCTCTCCGCCGATCAGCTGTGAATCCAGCGCAAAATCCGAAAGCTCATTTACATTGTCGCCATCCTTATAATTAGCTGTGCCCCACTTGATATCAAAGAGGCCCTTCACATCGTTCTGGCCTGTTGCACCATCATCAGAGCGTGACACACAGATCATCTGTCTGTATTCGTATGTATCAACCAGCTCATAGGATCCGCCAACCCAGATCTGATATCTTGTTGCGCCTGTATCTCTGTCGGGCTGTGACTCATCAACGATGGGACTCTCCTTGACCTCAACTGAGATAATCTTGGAGAGGTCATCTACCAGCATATCTCTTTTGTCTCTGAGTTCGTTTGCCTTGCTGCCGGTCATCTCGATGATGTTGATCTGCTTATTTATAGAAGCAACCTCCTGAGCAATGGCACTTACTCTGTCGGCGCAGAGCTTGATCTCTGCATTGACATCGGCCTGCTCGTTCTGAAGGCTTGTATAAACGTTGTTAAAGTACTCGGTGATACTCTTTAAACTGGACACATAAGCTGACTTGGTCTCGGTGGTTCCTGCTGCTGTTCTGACTGACTCAAGCGCTGCTTCCATCTTATTGAAAAGAGTTGAGAAGCCGGTGGAACCATCGTCATTTAAGTACTGCTCAATAAGGCCGTTGTAGTAGTTCTTTTGCTGAACGTTACCAAGAAGTGTCTCGTTCTGTCTGAACTTATTGTCGTAGAAGCTGTCCCTGACTCTCTCGATGGCGATCGTGTCAACTCCGGCACCTGCGCATCCATATGTAGCAAAAACTCTCAGAGCATCAGTTGCTTCCTGTGAGACTTTCTGCCTGCTATAGCCGTCTGTATTGGCATTTGATATGTTGTTTGCTGTGGTGTTTAACGCTGCGTTGGCTGCTCTAAGGCCTGAAGCTGCAATGTTAAGTCCAAAGAATTGAGATGTCATAGCCTATCTCCTTCGATAAAAGTTGGGGACGTCAGTTAGCTCTTTTACGCACCAAGTGTTGTTACCAGGTGTTCAAGCATCTCGCTTACTACGTTGATGTATCGGCTTGATGCGTTGTATGCATTCTGGAACATGATCATGAATTCCATCTCCTCGTCACTCGATACTCCGAGGATCTGCTCTCTTGCTGCCTCAACTGAGGAAACTGTCTGCTCCTGGGCTTCCTTGATGCTGTTGTAGACATCACCTGAGTTTGCCACCTGTGATACAAGGCTGTTGTAGTAAGTAACGAAGCTGTTTCTGGTGGTCACGTTCGGATTCAGTGTGTACTGCTCCTTGGTGAAAGCCTCTTTTAACAGAGTAGTTGTAGTGTTGTCCTCGTTTCCATCTATGGTTCTGAAGGTGAAAAGAGTGGGCTCCTGTATGAGCTTTGGATTGATCTGCGAGTTCTTTATTGTAAAGCCTGTAAGAACTGTTCCTGCCGGCATGTTCTTGTTGATGTCGTAGGTGAGCTTGTCCTCTTCATTCGCACAGATGAAAAGTGTGAAGTCCTTGGCATCGCCCATGGATTTGTCGAGAAATGCGGGATTACTCTCGGCCTGCTCCATGATGTCGTTGATGGAAGTCATGATGTGGTGCACCATCTGGTCGAACTCAGCCTGAACGTTCATGATGACTGACTGCGAAATGTTGCTGTTGTAGAACTCCTGATCTTCCTGAATGTCATGGTAAGTTGCGTTGTGATCGCCCCTTGCAAGAAGGATTGATCTGAGCTTACCTATATCTGTATTTGTTACGGTTGAAATGTTCTGTGTCAGGTCGTAAACATGCGCTCCTTCGATGGAAACTACTGTCTTGGAGCCGTCCTTGTTATCAACGGTCTTAGCTGCGTATTCCCAGTAAGGGGTTGCATATCCTACGCTGCTCTCTAAGGTTGTGTCAATTGCCAGGTGATTTACGTGATCGCTGGTTACAAATGTGGATCCTTCGAAAAGAACTGTCACATTCCCGAAAACGTCTTCATTATAATCAAGCTTTCCGTACTCGGAGAGCTTATCCAAAAGACGGTTTCTCTCATCTCTAAGGTCGTTGGCACTCTCCTGCTTACCTGACTCTATATAAACGATCTCTTCGTTAAGCTCTCTGATCCTGTCGCCGTACTTGTTGATGGTGTCGCACATTCCCTTTACTGTGGAATCCAGGTTTTCCTGATATGAAACAAGTCCGTCGTATACGCTTTTTGCTCTTGTTAAAAACTCGTTCGCTCTTGTAATGAAAGAGGACTGCGTAACGGCTGAGCAAGGGTCTTTTGCCATCTCCTGAACTGAAACCCAGAGGTTGTTTAAAGAGTCTGCAAATTCCGATCCGTTCATCTCCTGAAGCTGATCTTCTATCTCTTCAAGGGCCTTTAGGGAAACATCATAAAAAGCCGCCCTTCCTGTCTCTCTTCTGAATGAAAGATCAAGAAAGTCGCTTCTTACCTGTTTACAATTATTGTAATTTACGCCGGTACCAATCTGTTTCCAGGAAATCTGCTCGTACTTTCTCTCGAGCGTCTGATATGCTCTTGTTCCCTGAGAAACCTGCTGTCTGGTGTACCCTTCAGTATCCACGTTCGACATGTTATGCGCTGTGGTGTTGAGCGCATTCTGTGAAGTTTGGAGTCCCGATGTACCTACATACAAGTTGGCCATGAGAGACATAATGTATAACCTCCGTGCCCTATTTTAGGCAAAATTTAAGACACTACCGCGAAAAACGGTATTCACCCGGGTGGATTATCTACATGCATCCGTCTCACCTCCTACCAAGTGAGACGTTACTGCTTTGCATCAAACCCGCCCGATGTGTAACCTAAACATTCGCCTGTAGTGTCTGCAGCTCTTGAGTAATTCGCCGTCTGTGGAGCCTGTTTCGCCGCCTGAATGATGTTCATTTCGAACTGAACCATTTCGAGGGAACTTTTGAGCAGTTCCTGGTTCTGTCCGTTTACACGTCTGACATGATCTGCAACCTGAGCGAGTCTGTCGCGTTGCATTGCCAGATTCTTCTGTTCCGTAGGTCTTTTTTCAAGTACCTGGATCAGATCGGTCAGTTTCAATGAATTAACATCCATGTTAAGTACATTTGCTATATCCGTCATGGCTTCTACTCTTTGTTTTTCGAGGCCCTGGATACTTCCTATTATGTACTGCTCCTCATCCGTGATTTCTGCAAGTGCCTCCAGATCACCTTTGATAATGACTGTGGTCTTTTGGCTAGATAATCCCAGTAATTTTTCGTATGCTGATCCCTCTTTATCGAGGACATCAACAAGATTCTCCATAAGGCTTGCCACTGGAATCATCCTCCTGATATGAAATTGATGCGTGGGCTGTTATGCCAGCTCTTCGAACTTTGCCAGTAACTTATCAGCAAAAGCCTCTCCACTCACATCATAAGTACCATTTTTAATAGCAGCTTTGAGCGATGCAACCTTATCTTCCCTGATATCGGGGGCAGCGCTTACAGCCTGTTTTGCAACCTGGATATCTTTTCCAATCGAAGAAAATGATACAGTATCTCTGATATCATTGGTCTTCTTAGCTGCCTGTGGTTTACCTACTTTGCTGTTTGAGTAAATCTGCTGAACCTGACTGTATGCTTCTATTCGCATATCTTTTCCTCCTTCCCTGGAGTATTTTTTACATTTCTACTACATTTATCGGTAGAAGTTTCCATTACTTTAGTTCTTTTCCCAAAATATTTCCCCCGAAAATTTTAGGAAATTTCATGGTAAAAATACGCTCAGGGTCTTTATTAAAATGTTGTTAGTTTCCCATGTTTCCTTACATTTCTCGGGTTTTTGGTTTGCCTACCCGGTCGTTCCTTCAGTAATTATATCGGAGGGTATGGGAAAAACTTTAGAGTTTTTTAAGAATTTTTTGAAAAAAAATTTGGCGTTTATTGCCGCAGGCTCATCTGGGCGTTGCTGTAACGCTTGTCACCTGTGACGTCCTGATTGAACCACTCTGCGGGCTTGTAGGCGCTTGCTGCCTCTTCAGATGGGAACTCAACTTCCGCTATTATTGTGCCGTCGTATGGGGCGTCGAAAACGTCGAGTTCAATCTTCAGGGCGTTTGTGTCGATCTGCAGGTTTTGGGCATCTGCTTCTGTGAACGCATCTGTATTGAGCGGAATCAGATATCTCTTTTTCCTGATCACGTTGCCGTCGGCCTTTTTGAGCATGTGCTCGTAGGAGTCCTTGTCCAGAGGCAGGTTGTATTCTGTGGCACCGATTTGTGCTTCCTGCTGGGCTGAAGCATCTTGCTGTGCGTACATATCTCTGTTCTTGTAGGTCATGTAATATGTGTCGTCTTCTCTGCGAACTCTGATAGCGGGTCTTACATTAAGGTATCCCTGCTCAATTACATGGAACGGGTACTTGTCCAAGTCCTTCGGGAGCTCTTTTACTGTGAACTTTCTTTCTATTTCTATGCCCATGCTTTATGTGGTCTCCTTCTTGGATGTTATGTATATGTCTGTATTTGTGCTTGTTTTCATGCCTGTATTCAATCCTTTACCTATTGTAATACGAAGGAGCTGTATTGAAAACGAAAAATATACGATGGTATTACGGTAGGAAGAAAGATTCTATTTCTATACAGTAAGGCTTTACAGGGCTTTCCTCCGAGTTCTACTGTATGGTTTAGATTTTTGATTCTATACACTCAGTCTTTTCAGTATTTATCGCAAGGCTCTACTGTATTGATTAAATTTTCGTCCCCATACAGTCAGACATTTCAAAGTGAGCTAGTGTATGGATAGACTTTTTGATTAAATACAGTAAGGTCACTCAGTGCTTAACAATCAGGGTTACTGTATGCATATAATTTTTGTTCAGATACAGTAGAGTTGCGCAAATCACGGCTTTATACGCAACTGTAAAAATTCGCTTTTTATTCCCATACAGTAGAGCTTCACTGATTATGTAAGAACGCTCCACAAGCCGGCACAGATCATTCAAGTACTCAGCAAATTATAGTACCACACCTATTCTTGTGCTAGAATTGTTCTTGTGAATGCTATCGTAGGCAAGACATCCATGGCAGAATTACGAAACCAATAAGTTGAAAAACAAAGCAACATTTAGGGAGGAACACGATATGGCAAAGACAGTGATATTCTTGGCAGAAGGATTTGAAGAAATAGAGGCTCTGACAGTTGTTGACCTGCTTCGCAGAGCAGGGATCGAGATAACAACAGCCTCAATAACAGGCAACAAGCAGGTTACAGGTTCTCACAATATTACAGTTGTGGCAGACGCTCTGCTTTCAGACATTAAATTTGATGAAACAGATATGATAATTCTTCCGGGCGGAATGCCGGGAACCAACAATCTGGATGCGTGCGAACCTCTGAAGGCTCAGATCAAGGCCTTCGCCGATGCAGGCAAGAAACTTGCTGCAATCTGCGCAGCGCCCAGATTATTTGGCAAGATGGGTGTCTTAAACGGCAAAAAGGCTACCTGCTATCCCGGAAATGAAGAATTTCTCCAAGGCGCTGATTCTCAGACCACAGAGGTTGTAAAAGACGGCAACTTCATCACCAGCCGCGGAATGGGAACAGCTATTCCGTTTGGACTAGCTATTATCGAGGAGTTCCAAGGCAAAGAAGCTGCCGATGACATGGCTAAAAAGATCATTTTCAGACAGTAAAAGATGTAAATACGATCATCTCCGCAAAAAAATACATAGAAATATATTTGATAACAATCCCGCTAGCCCAGTGTTTGCGGGATTGTTTGCAGTTTATAATTTCTTTAGAAAAAAACTTGTTGACAATTTGTTCTAGTTGTTCTATAACATACTTGTAACAAGAAATTAGCAGCCGATACATGAGAGTGCTAATAAAAAGGATAAAACACTACAACAAACAAAATATAAATAGAAAAGGAGTGATAATTATGTTGATGCCTATGCTTTGGAGTAACAATGATATTTTTGATGAGATGGATGATTTCTTTAACGATGGATTCTTTGGCGGACAGTGCAGAACCCCTAGAGAGACAAGGCCTTTTGAATCAAGCACCGGTCTTATGAGAACGGATGTTATTGAAAAGGATAACTGCTACCAGCTCGAAGCTGAGCTTCCGGGATTCAACAAGGAAGACATCAAGATTGATCTCAAGAATGACACTCTGACAATCAGTGCTGCTCACAATGAGAACAAGGATGAGAAGGACGAGAACGGCAAGTACATCCGCCGCGAGAGAAGAAGCTCTTCATATCAGAGATCATTCCATGTAGAAGGCCTTAAGCCTGAGGATATCATCGCTCAGTACAGAAACGGTGTTCTTACCGTTAACCTTCCTAAGAAGGAAGCCATCCCTGAGAAGGAAGAAGCTATCCAGATTGAAGTTAAGGATTGATCGCAGTGACCTAAACATAAACATAAGAAAGGCTGTCATACTAAGAACTAGTGTGACAGCCTTTTTCATGTCATTAAAGGGAAATATGCTGTGGCAGACCACCTACAAACATCGGTGTCAGTTCTGCCTGAATAAGAGGATATGCGTAATCAATAAACTCCTGCTTCATCTGAGTGTGGTCCTCGCTGATCCATTCAAGCGGAACCTTTTTCTCGAGATTTGCAATCTCTGAAATAGGATGAAGTTCTGTGGTGCACTGGTATGGTGCGTTGGAAATTCGCTTTAGTGCCACCATTTCGCCGGTACAACCTTCGAAAGCGGCCTTCACTGCTGCTCCGCCTACCTGATATGCCTCGGTGATATCTGTTCTGCTGGTAAGGTGACCAGCGCATCTTTGAAGTGTGGACAACTCTATGCAGCGGGTCTTGGTATCAAGCTGCTTGGCAATAGTGTTTGCCAGGAATCGCGCTGTACCCGTCAGGCTCTTGTGTCCGAAAGCATCAACAGCATGAACGTCATCTGAAAGCTCGCAAACATAGCGTCCGTCTTCAAGCTTAACACCTTCTGAAACTGCGATCACGATGCTGCTCTTTTTCTCCTGCATCTTTCTGACCTTTTCAACAAATCTCTCCACATTAAAGGGAACTTCGGGAAGGCAGATCATATCAACGCCCTCGCAGTCCCAGCCCTTGGCAAGGGCAGCAGCGGCTGTAAGCCATCCGGCATTTCTTCCCATTATTTCAACTACAGTCACATACTTAGTGCCGTAAACTGTAGCATCTCTGATGATCTCTTTCATCACAACTCCGATATACTTGGCTGCGGAACCATAGCCGGGAGTATGGTCGGTTACTGTGAGGTCGTTATCAATAGTTTTGGGAACGCCAATGAAGCGTATATCACTTCCCTTTCCTGCGCCGTAAGCAGCAAGTTTGTTGATGGTATCCATGCTGTCATTACCACCTATGTAAAAGAAATATCCAATATTCATGGAATCGAGCTTAGCGAAAATTTTCTCATAAAGCTCTTTTGCCCCATCATCATTAATATCGGGAAGCTTGTACCTGCAGCTGCCAAGATAACTTGATGGAGTGCGCTTCAAAAGCTCTATGTCTATCGGCTTTGTGAAGATCTCCACCAGGTCAACATATCTATCTTCCAGAAATCCCTGTATGCCGTTGCACATGCCGTAAACATGCTCAGATCCGCGACTCTTTGCCGCCTCAAAAACCCCTGCAAGACTGGAATTGATGACTGACGTCGGTCCTCCGGACTGTCCTACTATTGTATTCTTCATTACCCGTCCCTCCATTTGATTGATAACTTGATATATAGTTAATTGCTTTATAATAAAATGATAACGTTAAATATATTCTCATGTAAGAGCTTACATTTAAATAAAAATGGTGTTTTTTGAACTATTTGTATTCTCAGCCCAAAGCGGTCCGGATTTCAAAAAACATCAAAAAAGCTGCCACACCATATCGGTGCGACAGCTCTTTTCTATTAACTATTCATATCATATTAGTAGTTCTGAGCCTTCTTCATGAAGTAAGCCTGAGGATGATTACATACAGGGCAAACCTCCGGAGCCTTAGGTCCAACTACGATATGTCCGCAGTTTGAGCACTCCCAGATTGTATCGCCGTCAGCAGAGAATACAATTCCATCCTCGATGTTCTTAAGGAGCTTTCTGTATCTCTCCTCGTGCTCTTTCTCAATAGCTGCTACCTGCTCAAAGAGATCAGCGATGTCATCAAATCCCTCTTCTCTTGCCTTCTTGGCAAATGAAGGATACATCTCTTTCCACTCGTAAGCCTCTCCGTCAGCTGCTGCATTGAGGTTATCAACAGTTGTGCCGATTCCGGAAAGGATCTTGTACCAAAGCTTAGCATGTTCCTTCTCATTAGCTGCTGTAGCCTCGAAGATCTGTCCGATCTGTACATAGCCGTCCTTCTTAGCCTTTGAAGCAAAGTAAGTATACTTGTTGCGTGCCTCAGATTCCCCAGCAAAGGCTGCCATCAAATTCTTCTCGGTCTCAGTTCCCTTAAGTTCATTAGTTCTTGTCTCAAGATTAGCCATAAAATCCCCTTTCTATGCGAGAAACGCGTCTATGTTGCCATAGAATAATTCTACCACACTCTCCCCCGGAAAAGATATAAAAAAAGAGACGTCTGTGAGTGAGGGATTTATAATTTATCAGGCGTCTCTATTGCGGTCTATTCTGTTGTTAAAGTCTACAACTCAAACGGTCACAAGCTAAACTCATATTACCGGTCTTACCTTGCTCCGGCCCAGGTCAGTCCGTAGAGCTGTTCCATGAGCTTTCTGAGCTCGTCCTTCATACGGTTGCAGGCGGAAGCCTCGTCGACGAAGTTCAGGACTCCGATCTTCTCCTTCTTGTCCTGGAAGTATACTGCCCATCCGTTCTCAGTCTTATCAAGGCAGATCCTGTTCTTGTGTGATCCACCGATCTTGTAGAGCTTACTAGGTACCAGATGTTCCTCAAAATAAGCTTTCAATTCCTTAGTATTCATAGTGCTCCTCCAAAAACCTTTATCAATCAAGTAGTTATCGACTAACTCACATGTAGTTTTTATTACTACATATAATGTACCACATTACTACTTTTTTGACAAGACTTGGAAGTGCCCCAAATATCCCTTTTATTCCTCAATACGTCCCAGCGAGATCGCAGCCAGCGCCGCCCCCTGTCCCCAGGGATATGCACCATAATTCTGGTAGTGAACGCCAAAGTCATCGCAGGAACTAAGGGCACTCGTGACCTTTCCGCCATCAGCATTTGTCAAAAGAGCCTTTAGCGACACCTCAACATCAGTAACCTCCGAACCACCACCGTTCAGCAAGCCATACACTATCATCCCCGTAGCCGATGTATCCAGATGTCCGTCAACAGCCTGCACCTGCCAGCCGTAGCCACCCTCAGCTTTCTGATAAGTCAAAAGAGCTTTCGACAGCTCCCTATACCATTGAACCAATGTACTTCCCTGATTCTCAAGTCTGCTCTCAGACCCCTTTACATACTCAGAAAGCCCCATGATAAGCCATCCGGCAGCTCTGCCCCATGAGAGGATTCCCCTCTTTTCGCAGATTGCTCCGTCGTCCAAGAGAGCATAGCCATGATACGGAAGTCCGCTCCTCTCGTCCATTCCATGCTTTAAAAAGTTCTTAAGCTGGAGCTTAGCCAACTTTCTTGCATCATCCACGCCAAAGGCCTTACCATAGGCTGAAAGAAACATCGATGTCTGCCCGATTCCATCAGCAAAGACATTACAAGCGCTCCTGTCAGAGTTATAGACGATCGTCTCTTCGCCATCTCTGGCAGCGCTAAGCAGATACTTATAAATCCCGTCCGCTATGCTCCTACATTCCGTTCTGAGCCTTCCTTCCTCAAGCTGCTCATAGAGCCTGATAAAGGCAACGCCTGAGAGCGCATCATCTATATAAGAAATCTTCTTATCATATTTTTCTTTCCAGAGTCTGATATGCCCAAGAAACGCCTCGTCGATCCTGCTAACAAGACCTTCATCGCCATCCAGAACAACCTTTTTCCTGGCTTCCGCAAGCCCCAGCATCAGCATCCCGGCAGGCCAGAACATGGGATCCTTGGTGCGAACTGATCTTCCAAGAGCACTCTTAACCAGGTCCTTTGCCATCTGCCCAAGAGAGACCTCCATTATGGTCTCAAGCTCTGCTATAGCCTCGTTTATGATCTGTTTTTCTCTCTCAGTCATTTATCTCCCTCATCTGCCAAGCTTCTCACGAACCTTACCTGTGAGATACTTAAACTCCTCGCTTCTTCCGTACAGAACAAAGTAAAAGCCGTTGAACAAAACGGTGATGATGATCGCCATCAGTATAAATGTAAGGATATTCAGGTTTGCAAGAACATTAACGCTGATAAGCTGTGAAACCACCAGCACAAACACGAGGCTTGCCAGGTACTTCGCGGTATCAACAAAGTAGCTTCCGGCCTTCATATCAAAGCACTCCCTGTAGATGATAATCGGCTTTGTGACGTTAGCAATAAGACCCGAAACGATGGTTCCAATGTAAATACCGGTTATTCCAAGAGGTGTCTGCACCAGCAAAATAGAGATAACAAGGTTTACAACTCCCTGGATCAGCGCCAGATACTTATCAGGCTCGAATACTCCGGCTGCAGTCTTATAGTTACTAAGGACAATCCTGTCGCCCTTGAAATAGTAGTCGATAAGGATGCAATACACAGCTGCTGACGTGAGGATCCAGTGATCTCCAAGCCAAATCCTTATAAGCGGTGTTAAAAGAACCATGAATCCCACGCAGGAGAATCCATAAATCCAGGATGCGAAGAACCTGTAGACTTTAAACATGGAAAACTGCTTCTCCCTCGATTCAGTTGCAATGAGATTTCCAAAGCTTGAGATAACCGAATTGAAAATTATATTTACGAAATTCGAAACTGTGCTGATGACCATGTTGTAGTTATCAACAACGCCCGCCATAGCAACTTCCACAAAAGTCGAAATAATAAGTGCATCTGTCTGAAGTCTCGCCACATCTCCCACCTTGTGGAAGACCAGGGCCTTAGTCTTTTTCCAGACCTCATCGCTCTCTTCCTTGGATAGCTTCTCAACATTCTTCTCCTTGAGGAACGGATACATCTTGTCCAAAAACTTTGAGACAAAGATCTTCTGGATGAGCTGAACCACAGCATCCGTAAGGAGATAGAGCAGGAAGTTCTTTGTTACAATAACAACTATTATCTGAAGGAACACAACAATAACTTTTGTTATTGTAAGGATATTGGTCTGAATATAGTTCTTCTGCTCAGCATTTATGAGGCTGTACTTGTACGCCACAAAATAACTGCTGACAGTATTGAACAGGAAGATCAGATAGTAGATTGTCAGTTCCCTGACTGAAGTATTCTCAGGTGACCTCAATTTGAAGTACTGAAGGAACGGAGTAAGCAAAAGTCCGACAGCAGCAACAACACAGGCGATAATAAAGTACGCCTTGCGATAGAGCTGCATATATGACTTGATCTTCTCTTTCTCTCCCCTGGCAACAGGCCCGTAGAGACTGAAATTGAGAGCTGTTCCGATTCCCAACTCCGCCATGTTAAGGAGCGAGAGAATATTTCCATAAGTGGAGTTAATTCCAAGAAGATCCTCATTTAAGTGCATGATAAAGACAGTTCGCAAAATAAACGACATCAGCGCCGTTGCGATCTGTCCCACATACCCGAAGGCGATATTTCTTGTTGCCGACTTGACTCTTCCCATAGAACTTAGATGATGCTTCCTTTTTCGTCCATTAGTATCCAGCCCTTCCAGTAATCATGCATGATCTCCGGATTTACCGGCTGGTTGTTTCTCATTTTGTAAGTGCGGATCACCGTCTTGTCAGGCCTCTTGTTGAGCCTTGCTCCCCAGAAGCTGAAGGTGGAATTCGCACAGATATTGCCCTTGCAGTGACTCATGAGCATAAGGTCCTGAACACTGTTCTTGCCGTTGTTCCAATCAACAATGGTGTACCTGCTCTCGTCCGAGAACTTTTCACGAGCGTACTCGTGGTCACTGGTGAATATGTAAAAATGTGTATCAGGCTCTTTTACCGTAAAGTAATCCATTGCGCCCTGATAGTACTCCTCAGTGGCGATATTCCCCAATATCGCAACATTAGAAGGATCCAGATAGTCGCCTCTTCTGATGTGAACACTGACAGAAGGCTCCCTCTCCATGCGCTCAGCCAGTGCCATGTTCCTTGCATGAAGGTCCGGATCTGAATGCTCAGGGAAGATGAACTTCTCCTGGAGCTTGTCCATGATGTCCCCATAGTATTTCTGGCAGGCAAAGTAGCCCTTTATGTACTTATCCTCCAGCTCGAACACTTCCGGATGGTACATCTCTTTTTCGGAAAAGACCTTTGGATTGGCCTCGTCTCTAAGACCCAGCTTTTTGAGCACCTTGCCTGTAAGTGCTGAAAACGCGCCTTGTTTAAGAAGAGCATCCCTCTCATAAGCGCTGCACTCCTCATAGTCCGTGCCTCCAAAGATCGGAAGCTCAAACTCCCTTGGCGCCAGCATATTCTTCTGGACCTGCGGGTCAAACCAGGACAAATCAAGCTTGACGTCCTTCCTCATTTCACGAAGCTTGGTGTAAACAGCGTACTGCTGCATCTGATTTCCAAGCCCCCCGGCGATCTGAATAATCAGCATATTATCTCCCCCAAATATTTATTACTTATTTCCCATAATAAACTCATAAGAACGGATCAGTCCCTGCGGATCAGAAAGCTCCTGAACCGGTAATACATAATTGTCACAAGTTCCGAACAGATCCGTAGCAATACCGCGACTTTTTACTGAATAGCCTATTACAAGAGTCGGAACCCCTGAGCTGTAAGCAGCTATAGTACTGTGGGTTCTGGCCCCCACAAAGAAGCTGCACTTTGATATATAGCCCTTTAAGATCTCTGCAGGCGCATCCCCAATAATAACCACTCGCCCGGTATTCTTGAACTCATTATAGAGCTCTGTAAGCGGCTTTCTGTCATCGTTACTGCTCCAAACAACATGCGGAACAAAAGCGATGTTGTTATCGGTTTTATCCAGGATATATCTGATGAAATTCCTGTAGCCCTCTCTTACAAGCTCAGGATCTCCGGCCCTGTCAAGCACCATGGGACTTAAGTTTATGCCCACAGTCTTCCCCGGAATAAAGCCCTCCAAAGCCGGTGGTTCTGCAGTCTCCAGCTCGAAGGCCGGATCCTTACGCAGCTCTAACTTATCCGCAGAAAGACCTGCCTCAAGCAAAGCATTAAAGCTTATCGACTCCCTGGCATATATCCTGTCAAACCTTGTCAGGTCCTTTAAAAGAGCTGCATCCTTAAGGGAATCAGGCTCAATCGAGCATCCCCACAGGATAGTCTCAAAACCTCTTTTAATAAAATAATCATGGGCCAGTATCAGATCAGGCACCATCTCAGGATAGCAGTAGTTGTCGCCTCCAATGGAGATGGCAAGCGGTTTCTTGTTCGCCAAATCCCCAAAAGCACCACATCTCCTGCATTCTTTCTCATAGTCCCTGTATGCATCCTTAAACCTGTAACGCATGAAAGACTGCTTATCTCCGGTTATCTTGCGCCATCCGTAATAAAAGACATGAGCCAGAAAATCCCTGTCTATATGACGCTCCGTGGTAAGCACGCAAAGCCCCTGCTTCTCCAGCTCGCCCAGGACATATTTCCTGTCCTCATCAGCGTCATTGGAAATGATCACAGGCGCCGGCACCTTCTCCACATCGCACCCCTGCTCAAGCCTTAATCTGTGTATCAGCTTGATGGTGCTGTCCGCAATGGCCTCACACCCATGATTTCCGCTTCCGGCATGCATATATAGAATTATAGGTCTACTTAAATCTATCATATTATCCTTTTCCCTTGTGCTTGCCATAGAGTTTCAGATACAATTCCGGGCTCAAACGCAGCAGAGCCACTTTTATCTTGTGCCCCAAAGGAAGTGCTGCAAATACCCCTTGCGTCTTAAGCGCATGCTCTATCTGGCCTTTGGCCTCGTCCACTGCAAGCCTTGCCAGGTCATTATCTCTTTTATCCTGCCCAAGAACCGCCACCTTGCCAATCACCAAAAATGCAGTCAGAATCTGATTCACAGACAGGTCCACGAAAGCGTCCCTGCTCATCTCATTCTTATAGGGCAAAAGCTTTTCCTCAGCCTCTCTCCAGGACAGGATCTCGCCCAGATAGCTCTCCTTGAATTCCTGCTTCATTGCTCCGGCAGCATTCTCAGTGTAAATATAGTTCCCATCCTCTATACACTTTATAGTATGTCTTTTCCCCTGAGAGATTGCAAAATCCAAAAGGAACAGAAGATCTTCGCCTATTGCCAGGCCCTCTTTGAAACGTACCTGCCCTTCCTCAATGCTCTTTCTCTCAAAAAGTTTGCCCCAGACATGGGTGTTGTGATCAAGGACCGAGTTCTCAATGTACTGAAAGCCGCTGAGCTTTGTATTTCCGGTAAAAGACCTTGTCTCGTCCACAAGGCTCGTCCCCTCGTCAGCGTACTTCATCAGAGTCTCAAGGTATCCTGCCTTGACCTCGTCATCGGAATCTACAAAGACAACAAACCTTCCGCCGGCGTGCTCAAGGCCTACGTTCCTGGCGTGGGACACTCCATGATTCTCAGTATGCACTACCTGTACGCGGCCGTGCTCATCCTCTTTTGCAAGGCGGTCACATATTTCAGAAGATCCGTCTGTTGACCCGTCATCCACCAGAATGACCTCGATCTCGCCCTCTTTTACAAACTTCTGATTTAAACAAGATAAGACACACCTATCCAGTGTGTCTTTAGCCTGATAGACAGGAATTATTATACTTACTAATATCTCCCTGTTTTCTTCCATACTTCTCCCAAACTAACGTTAATATTCGGTCCAATCCTCTCTTGGTATGCCGGCTACTGTGTCGAATCCATAGTGCTGTGCATAGGCCAGGTTTAGCCAATACAACGGATCTTCAGTATAGTCCGAAACATAAGCCATAGAGTATCTGCTCTCCCAATCCGGACGGAGCATCGGCGCATAGACATCATCAACACCTGTTTTAGCAAGCTCTGTCAGATATGCATCACGCTCATCAAATTCGCGCTTGATCCTGGCGAGATTTGCACCTTCCTCAATGTATGTAAATATGAGTAAAACTCCGAAAATAGTCACCAAAGAAGTTGCTATGGTCTGAACCAGCGCTTCATCATAGCCCTCGTTTACAAGCCACGCAAATCCGGAAACAATGGCTGTCATCAAAAAGAGGCTTGCGCCATAGTATGTTCTGAGCTGAGAATTTGGAACAGCCAAAAGTGCGTAACAGGTTACCAGGAATAAAAATCCAAACAGCAGCATTCCCGATGCCTTGTCCAAAAAGTCAGCAGCATTTTTACATTTATAGGCAATAGCGATCGCTATAGCTATGAATACAAATACCAGGATCAGATAACCGGTCTTGATGTTCAAAGTAATCTTCAAAAATCTGGCCAAAAGCGCAAGCAGACCTGTATGTGCTTCCTCAGCAGCTGCTGCCCTTTTGAGATTTCCCGGGGCTGTTATCATGATCACGAAACCGGTAAGTGTTCCCACAAAGCCTGCTAGCATCCACGGTCTCAGATTCCTGATGTTTTTATCCTTTTTATATACTGCAAACATCATAACCAGCATGTATACCATAATAGCACCTGATGTATTCTCATTACACCAGCCGGCTACAACTCCATAAAAGAACATTCCGATCGCAAAACCGATTGTCCCGAGCCTGCTTGTCTTAACGGATTTCCTGAAAAGAGTGACAAAGCCCAGCACAATACATCCGGTAAACATGTAATTGCAGGCGCCGTCCATCCAGAACACGCTGTTATTGATGGTAGGATCAAACAGCCAGAGCAGTAATGTAATTGCTGAATATACTCTGATATCGTAGGCTTTCCTATGATCAACGTTGATGTAGATAAGCATCGACACCAGTACAAAGACAACTGCTGCCACAACATCAAATATCAGCTTGTTATCTGCGTATAAGAATATCCTGAGAATGATGTGCGCAACACTTCTTCCGCTATGGTCCAGGTACTGAGCATATTCCTGCGCAAACAGATCAAAAAAGTTGTTTGCTTTGGCTACCTCGTCCCAGTAAATGACATCATCAGACATATACGGTGTTAAGTACTGATATATGAACACCATTATGAAGTTTGCAAGGACTGTCAATTGAAACAGTCTCTTCCTAAGCTTTTCCGACATCTGATTCACCTTTATCCTTAAAGTAATATCCCAAGTAAACCCCTGCAATCAGTAAAAAGAAATCACGGCCCAGATACCTTGTCACAAAGGTGGCCTCAACTATAGTATAAACGGACAGTGCAAATATGAGTATCATTGTCCAGATGTCCTTCTTTTTCCAGCACATATAGATCACTGCCAGAAGTGCGATGACAAGTAGCACCGCCGGAATTATTCCGTACCAGTAAAAGATCCTTACAAAGCCCATATCAAAATAGGAATCCGTACCATGGGCTGAAAACAGCTTCCATTTGGAAAGCACCGCATCTCTGTTTGCTGCCTCGTAGTAAATAGTGCTCATCCTGTAGTTCAATACTTTTTCTACTTTCCAGTAGAGATCTCCAAGGTTCCAAAAGAACTTATCTCCGACATACATCGCTCCTGTCCAGCCTGCTGCAAGGACTGAAATAACAATGCAAAATACAGGAGATATAAGAGTCTCAAGAATATACATCACCTTGAGATCTGCCAGTTTCGGGAACAGCCTGAACACGATGGCCAGTACTATTGTTGCTGCCAGTATCAGGGCGCTGGTCCTTGACTTGGTCAAAACCGTTATTATGACTGAAGAAACAACCAGAACAATATACGGCAAAACTCCTGCCGTCCTTCCGTATATCCATATCCACATCAGGATCAATACAAATACGGAGCTAAAGAGTGTATTGGGGTGTCCGAATCCAAAGGTGTATCTGGTTTCCTCTCCAACACCTCTTCCGTAGTCAAATACAAAAACTATATTTCCAAGTACACCGGCACAGGCCAAAAGAGCTATCAGCATAAAGCCGACAATGCACACATAAAAGCAATATTTCATGGCCTTTTTCAGGTCAATATCCCTGGCTGCCATTAGAAGCGTTACCACTCTGAGCATATCATTCTTGCCGCATATATAATAGCTCACAGCAGCTATAGCCCAGATAACTGCGATAAATATCCATTCCTTCCTGTCGTGCTTCATTATGAGCACTGCCAAAAAGGTCAGAAGAAACGTAGCCCTGAACACATAGCTCTCATAGGTAAAAGGCAACTCGCTCTTTTCCACTATCATCAGAACCAGCTCTATGGTAAGCGCAATATAAAACAGCGCATCTACTATTTTCTTTCTGTTTTCATCAGTAAGTAGTTTCATCTCAAAGCTCTTTTTATAAAAGTCTTAATGTCAAATTTAAAAGCGTTTCTTAAAAGTCTCGCCCTCGGGCTTTTTCCGGTCATCAGCGCATGCACAAATACTGACTGCTCAGGAGCCCAGTCGGGAAGATCTCTATTGGCATACTCTTTGTAAAACTCATCCTGCATGAGAGCGGTAAGAGCCTCTTTCTTTTTGCCAAGGCCAATACCCGAATAGATTATCCCTGCGACAAATATTGCGCAGGTCAGAGACTTCCTGGCACTTACCCAGTCCCTGAAGGTATCGTTACCTCTTTTATCCAAAAACTCATCCATGGCTGCCCATACAACCTTCTGGTTATCCAAAAAAGACTTATTGTATGTGGATGTCATGCTGGGATTTCCGACGCTGTACAGATACAGAGCCCTGTCAACAAAAGCTATGCCCCTTGCTCTTTCCAGATACCTGGTTGTCTGGTACAGATCCTCTCCGTTATTGAGGAAAATGTCGTGATCCATGGCAGCAATGCTTCTCTTTATACACTTGGTCCACATGCTGTTTAGGGAATCGTCCATGCAGAACTGATGGTAAAAGGCTTCTTTCTCAGGTCCCAAGTAGACCTTGTTGTCCTCGAAATCGCAAGCGGGAATAATGCCGCCTTTGCCATTTCCGCCATTTCTCCTGGCCCTGAAGATCACAAGATCTGCTTCGTTCCAGCCGGAAATCGTCTGGTTAACCCTGATGGCAAGCTCTTTTATAGCATTTTTCTCAAGCTTGTCGTCAGCATCAAGAGAGAGAACCCAGTCGCCTGCCGCCTCCAGAAAGCCTTCCTGTCTGGCTGCAAAAAGACCTATCTTCCCTCTGTGAAGAGCTTTTATAAACGGGTACTTTTGGGCATACTCATCCGCAATTTGCGGCGTATTATCAGAAGATCCGTTCTCAACAATGATCACCTCCAAAAGGTCTTTTACCGGGCCATAGAAGGTATCTTCCTGAGACAGGACCGAAGATAAACATTCGTCTATGTACTTTTCCCCATTGTGGACAGGAATTACGATTGAGAACAACATTACTTGTTTTTCAGCTCCCAGTTCTCGTGTATATATGGCCTATAAGCCCATGTAAGTTTATGTGTCTTGTCCAGATCCTCCCATATCTTCTTCATGCGCGCCTCCGAGTTGATCTCGGGAATGTCATGAAACTGTATCTGGATATTTTCAAATTCACTGATCCTTCCGGAGCGGATAAGCTCCTCAAGGATGTCATATTCGCCGCCCTCAATATTCATCTTCATGAGCTTTACTCTATGTATGTCATGCTCATTCATGAATTCTTCGATGCTGACAAACTCTGCAACTTCGGTGTCTCCCTGATTGTGATACTGGGAAGATCCGTCTGCTTCATGTGAGATATCAGCCTTATGTGTAGTGGCATCAAGACCGAATGCAAAGCAGTGGATATTGTCGTAGTCTTTGAATCTGTTGCTGCAATCCTCAGAGAACTTTTTTACAGGTTCAAATATGTAAATCTGACAGTTCATGTTAGGAAGCTTGGCTGCCCAATCTCCTTTATATCCGCCAAGATCAAAAACAACATCACTGTCCTTAATGTCATATCTGAATCTGAGCGCTTCTCCGCCGGCTCTTCTGAATCTGACCAGTGCTTTGTCTTTCGGGCCCATCTTAAAAAGATATTCATACTCAAGCTTACAAGCCTCATAAGCCTTTTTGGTCCAAGGCATGGCTTTTGCAATTTTTCCTAAAAAACTCATTACTTAGTTCCTCCCGGCCATCCTTAGAATTTTGTGAACAGCCTTTCTGAAGAAGCGTCCCACAGTCATATCAAGCCTGTGATACAGCTTCATTCCAAATGTGATCTTTCCAAGCACAAAGTGCTGATATTCATCTATGTGTTCCCTTAGATATACAGGATAGGTATCATCAACCTCTACGCGCTCAAAGTGCGCATCCCTGCCAAATATATCCATTCCCAGGATAAGGTGGTCCATGGTCTCTGCCAATACTTCGCGCTCGTTAAAGTTCTGATGGGCAGCAGCCTTGGTCTTGATTCCGATCCTCTTCATAGGATCCTTTTCACCATATCCGCCCATATATCCGAAGTGCCATCCACCATTAGGAACTCTGACACTTCTTGGATCTGTTACCGGAACAAGATCTCTAAGCCTGACTATTCCCTCCTTAGGGATGTTGTCGATGTTGCAGATCTTTGTTCCAAGCCAAAGCCTCTCACTCTCGGGAATATCAGGGAACTCCTTGGTTATTGAAAGGAGCTTTCCGCTCTTTTCCTCGTTGTTTACGTAAACATAGAAATTACGCTGAGCCAGATGATAAACCTTAGTCTTATCGAAATTGTCGATTATGTTCTTTAAGGTCTCGGGACATGGAATCTCATCCGCATCACTCATGATGATGACATCATCACTGGTGGCGTCCTTAAGTCCCTTTATAAGGTTGTTTTTCTGATAGTAGTCCCTGACGTAAGTGTCAGCTCCCTCAATGGGAGTATCATCCACAACAATATATGTGATCTTGTCCAGGAACTCTTTAAACTGATCTTTGTACTTCTCAAACACCAGCTCCTTGGGTTCTCCGGAGAAAGTCACCGTTGACTCTTCAATAACAAATCTGTCCACATAAGGATTCAGGATATTCAGTCTGAGCTTTAATATATCAACTTCATTGAAGAATGGAAAACAATCATATACCATTCTGTTTACCTCCAAAACCTAAGGCTCCTAAGCACTGCTTTTAAGCGCTTAGCAGGACTCATAAACCTTGGATATCCTGCATTTTCACCTCTCCATTTATGAAAGGCAAAGGGCTCAATTCCTTTATTCTCAGGAAGTGCATGCTCTCTGGCAAAGTGAACTGCGACCTCTATAGGCGCCCACTTAAGGCCATCCCTTTCCATCTCATTTTTATGGGTACAGCATAAAAAGACATCTTCGTTGTAAACATCATCATACACTTTCTCCCACTTGAGATTGTGCTCCGATGGATATTTCAATAACTTCATAGACCTTATGGAGACACTGTTACCTACTCTGCTAATCTCACCATTGCTGTCCCTGTAGGCGTAATCGTTGGTGGGAAGAGGCCAGGGTGAACCGATGTAATCATAATCAAGGAAATCATCTCTCCAAAGCTCGGGATGAATGACAAAGCCATCTGCATGTACCACAAGGCAGTATTCAGTTTTTATGTGGTCCTTAAGTTCATAGACCATCTTGTAGTTAAAGGCATCGATGCTGTCGAGTTTACTCGTGTGACTGTATCTGATGCTCTTTGGCAGATACCAGGGCTTTTTGTCTGTGATCAGCACAGCGTCGCCAAACTCTATATCCCGCATGCTGTACTTCATAGCCTTAACGGTCTCATATATATTTACACTTGTCATAGCCACAACTGTGACCTTTGGCAATTTAAGTTTTTCTTTCTTTGACATCTTTACAACCTATACGTGGAATACTTTTATAAGTCCCGTGCGTCTCTCAAGGCTCCTTACAATTTTTCTGAGCATATAAGTTCCATAAAACCATTTGACCTGGATTTTCTGGACCATCTTAGTCAGGCCTTCCGGCTTGATATTCAGTCTCTTATATTTTCCGGACTTCTTATATTCCTCAAGCTCCTTCCTGCACTCCTCCGGGGAAAAGACCTTTCCCTTCCGGTCCATGTAATGGAAGCAGCTGTAAATATTCTGCTCCGAAGCCCAGTAGCCGTCCGATACATTGTGACGCGCCCAGTACTTGGGGGCGATGGCATACTGAAGTTCATCGCTGGTAAAAGCAGGAAATACAGCAAAGGATGAGTTTGACAAAAGGAGATATCTCGCATTCTTGATAGTAACGTAATCCTTGCCGATATCGTTTCTGATGGCCTTAACCTCAGGGAGGATCTTATGTGCTGCCGAAACGTCATCTGTCACAGCAAGAAACTCCATGTCAGGCCTTATCTTGCGCATATTCTTAATGCCGTTCACCCAGTACTTACGGTCAAGCCAAAGTTCCGGGGAATTTGAATAATCACCGCACCTCAAATGAATGATGCAGAGATTATCCCTGGTGTATTCATGGGAGTCATACTCAGGCTTAACCTTAAGCCAGTCCTTAAGCTGATCCCTGTACTTCTCAAAATAGCTCTCCGATTGGAGATTTCCATACAAAAGAGTATTGTCTTCAACTTCAAAGAACTTTGGGTCATCACCGCTGACATAAGCCCCATGGGTCATATCATGCTTGGAATTGCCCAGATAGAGTCTGTTGTCGTGATCCTCAAATATCTTGTATTTCGGCTTATCTTCCTCCGGAATCTCTTTTCCAAGATCCATGTCCATGAAGTACATTCCGGTGTCAGAGTGCATATTGTTGGCAAGAGCCTTAGGGTTGCAGATTCCAAATTCGACGCCCTTATCAAGTGCTGCTGCCCTTGCTGCAACATACCAGAACAGCTGGTTTCCCAGCCCAAAGCCATGTAAAAACTCGGTTCCTATCATCAGTGAATTACCGTTCTTCCCTCTAAACTTGTGGCAGTTATCTTCTCATCCTTAACCTCATAGATGACGTCGCACTTCTCGATGGTGTTAAGTCTGTGGGCAATGATGACCATGGTCTTTCTGCCCTGGAAGCTGTTGATGGCCTCCATAACTGCTGCCTCTGTCTCGTTATCAAGCGCGCTGGTTGCCTCGTCGAATACCAGGATCTCAGGATCATGGTAAAGAGCTCTGGCAATACCGATCCTCTGTCTCTGTCCTCCGGAGAGTCTTACGCCTCTGTCTCCGATCTTGGTATCAAGTCCTTCAGGAAGGCTCTTTACGAAGTCAGCAAGCTGCGCCTCTTCCATAACTTGCCAGATCCTGTCATCATCTATCTGATCTTCATCGATACCAAAGGCTATGTTCTCTCTGATGGATTCATCCACAAGATAGATTGACTGCGGAATATATCCGATCTGTGCAAGCCAGGATTCGTAGTTGCTAAAGATGTTGCTTCCATCGCAGAGGATCTCTCCTGACTGTACATGTAAAAGTCCGAGAAGGATATCCACTATGGTTGACTTACCTGCTCCGGAAGGACCCATGATTCCGACAGACTGACCCTTTTTGACAGTCATATTGGCTTTATCAAAGATCTTTACATCAGAATCCGGATAGGAGAAAGTGATGTCTTTTAAGTCGATCTCTTTTTCCAGGTGAAGCTCAGGGCCTGCGATTGCAGCACGCTCTGCCCTCATTGCCTTGTCAGTTTTCATTGACTCGGTGAGGTTCTCATAGACAAAATCCAGACTGAACTGGTTGTAAGCTATGGTCGCAATATATGTATTTATCCTGTTGGCAGACGGCATTATCCTCATGGCTGCCACACCGAAGGCTGTAAGCTGAGGAAGAAGCTCTGTCGCATCTCCGCCTCCGAGAATATAGATTAGGACATAGAGCATAACAACTGCCATGAACACTGTCTCGATCATCAGTCTCGGCACGTTGTTAAGGACCGTGTAATCTCTGTCAATATCAGCACCGATCCTGCCCTGTTCATAGTAGTTGCGGATAAAGAAATCCTGTCTGTTTAATACTTTTACATCTTTTAGTCCGTAGATAGCCTGCAGTCTCCACTTGGCAATTCTGGATGCAGTCTCCTGGTTCTTACGTCCGATGGCATTTAGCTTGGGCTTGAGTATTCTTGTGCTGATCAGTGTGAGGATCAAAAGCACAAAGATGATAAGCACTGTCATCTGCCAGTTTACGAACAAAAGCACAACGCCAAGACACAGTGAAACCACCAGCTCTGTGCAAAGTGAGAGCATTGAGAGCATCAGTGTAAAGGTCTTGGGAATATCTGAATCGGTAATTCGAAATACGGTCGGGATATCAGCTCCGAGGTAGTCCTCATAGGGCCTGTTGAGGAACTCTCTCATGACCCTGCTTATCATGTCGTTTCTGGACCTGGAGATGAAAGTGTTCTGCCTGTGGATAAGAAACAGCAGATATGAGTTCTTGACCACAAACAAAAGAATAAGAATTATAAGGAGCGCACAGGTGAGCTTTAAGTCAGTGTTAAGGCCAACAGCATTTAAAACATTCTGAAGCCATGGAATCTTGGCAATATTCCTGTGCAGCGCTGATGGAGAGAGGATAATTGAAACAACGGGAAGGATCATGGAAACGCCCAGTGTCTCAAAAACACCCCCAATGAGTATAAGGACAGCCAGAATAACGAGCTGTCCCTTTTGTTTTCTATCAAATATGTAGTTGAGTTTGGTAAACAGACTTACCTTCTTTGAATCGTTCATTATATAGCAACCTTTGTCATTCGCTCAGTATAGATGTCATCCATCTTCTTGTTGTTTATCCACTTGGATGGAGCGATGACTATCTTTTCCGGTGAATCATTGAGCCATGCTGACCACCAGCTAAAAGAGCTGTTGGCGATGATGTGGTGCTTGCACCTGCTCATAAGAAGCATGTCCGCAACATCGGTAAACTCGCCCTCCTGAAGCTCTACAGTGATAAACTTGGGGCCCTTGAAGTGCTCCTTGCACCACTCTTTGTCATCGGTAAATATGAAAAATACAGCATTGGGATGCTGCTCCCTTATCTTGCTGATAGCGTTCTTGTAATATTTCTCGGAGCACAGGTTGTGGATCTTGATGTGCTCGGCATCCATGTAGTCGGTTCTGCGAACATGGATACTTACTGACTCGCAGCACTCGATCTGCTGAAGAGTAGACCAGCTGACTGAGTCGTGCATGATCTCCTGTGGGCGCTTTCCGAAGGCTTCCTGGATCTGTTCAATAACCTCGGGGGATGTGAAGTATTTCTCAGACTGCCAGTATCCTACAAGATAGGCATTCTCTGTCTCTAATATGCTGGGATCAAAGATGCCCTCCATCTCATCGATCCTGCAGGTCTTACGGCCTGTGAGCTTTCTTCTGATCCTGCTGAAGATATCCATCTTGGAATCGGTAAGCTCTGTGATCTCTTCCTTGGTTGCCCTTTCGTACTCAACGCCAAAACGGTCAAGTACCGGGACTCTTAGCTTATCGTTTACGAATCCCGACTCGTCGTCGATCTTGACGTTTCTTCCTCTATGCTTAAGTTCTCTGTACAAGGCGTACTGGAACATCTGGTTTCCCAGTCCGCCTTTAAGCTGAATGATTATCATAACTCCTCCACATAAAAATACGCATACCTCATGCTATTATACCATGGATATCAAAGTGTCGCCATCAGTCGGTTTCAAGCTCATAATAGATCTTATTTTCAATGTTGTACCTCACCTTCTCCCTGGCATCAATACTAAGGTTCTCCCAGAGCTGATAAGCCTTATCCCAGGAGCTGTACTTCTTATCTCCCCTGTGGTCAACAGTCAAAGCCGCGCCTGTATCTACGTAGTTTTCCTTAAGATAATTTTCAAACCAGTCAGTTATCTTCTCGCCGCCGACGATGTTCACGTGAGTACCGTAGTCTCGAATATCCTTCTCAAAATCCAGTCCCATCTCATCCACATATAGGTTCATATCAAGGAAGTCATATCCCTTGCTGCTTATAAGCTCTGATATGTAATTTATTTTTTTCTGCTCATCTTCTGTCGAAGAGTAAGGTGTTACCACAAACAGTGCTTTCTGGTTCTTCTCCTTAAGATACTCAAGAAGGTCCAAAAGATATTCTTCCTGCTCGGAAGGGATAGGCTCTTTTACCGTAAGAGGTACATCTGCCGGTCTCTCAGCCGGTCCGACATCGGTCTCAATAACGTGCCCCTTAAGGTCATCGGGATAAGTGTAAAAGAGTGTCCTGAACTGTGACCACAAAAAGAGCGTCTTCCAGTTGGAGTGATACTTGAAAATGTCGAAGTAGTAGTTGATGCGATCGCTCTCATCATCCACCATGGCATTTATGGCCTTTATTCTGTTCAAAGAGTATTTCATGTTGTCGGTAACTTCTCTTGTGTGGGCCATGTTTCCAAGAAGATCCTCATCCCTTGCTGTCCACATCCTCATCTCGAAGATAACAAGGTCAGGGCTCTGTGTCTTGAGTGCTTCCTCCAGAAGATACTTTGATGCCACAGGGCGCTGCATGTTGGAAGAGAGCGGATACATGGTTATGCCCATATCCCCGTAAATCTTAGGTGTGATAAAGCATGGGGCAACAGGACTCGAGCCTATGACAAGGGCATCGATGGTGTCATTTTTCTCTGCATTAAAGCCGACGAACCTGTCCTTGACGTCTCCGTTAGTCCTGAGGATATAGGTAAGATGCACCACCATCCACAAAACCAGCACTATGAAAATTACCGATCTCAAAATCTGTTTTCTGGTCATACCAAATCAAAAATCCTTATAAATAAACTCTGCTGCACTGTATCCGGGGCCGTACTTGGCAAGGAGAATAACGTAGAACAGCAAACCTATGAAGATAACCCACCTAAGGACAATTCCCTTGGAGGCTATAAGTTCTCTTACATTTGAAGGTCCATCCTGTCCTTCCATCCTGTACTGAATGGTTGAAACAGTAATGAGTACTGCCAGTGAAACCAGCAGGATTCCCCACTCAATGAAATCAAGTCCCAGAGAAAAGATGCTTCCGTTTACCAGCACCTGAGGGTTAAAGACCGTTACGCTCTCCTTCAGCATTCTAAGCGCATGCGGAACATTATCTGCCCTGAAGAACAGATCTCCTATGCATACAAAAAAGAAGGTCCTTACCACTCTGAAGACGTCAGCTGCCTTGCTCTTAAGGTCCATATGCATCTTCTCTGCAAAGAGCCAGGTGAAGAACGGCAGTGTTATCTCTCCGATAACAATATACGCCCAGTGTAGGAGGCCTGAACCGATGACATACTTCATCTCACCTCCGTGCCACATACCAACCGAGAACCACAGAATAAACATGGCCACATAGGTGGTGTACTGCTTGCCTTTCTTTTTACCGAGCTTACCCTTTAAGGTCTTGCCTAGGCTTGTGATCATCTTGCTCCTGAGGAGCGGGTAAAAGACATTGTCCTTCATCCACACTCCAAGAGTGGCATGCCATCTTCTCCAGTATTCGCTGATGTTCTTTGCAAAGAACGGCGTTCTGAAGTTCTCAGGAAGCACGATCCCAAAGGTCTCGGAAATACCTATAACAATGTCCATGCATCCCGAGAAATTAGTGTAGAGCTGGAATGCAAAGCACACTGTGCCAAGCCAGATATAGGCGCCCTGATACTGAGTATCATTGTCATAAATTGTGTTTACAATCGTTGCAAGGCGCTCCGAAATAACAAGCTCCTTAAAAAATCCCCAGAGCATTCTCTGAATACCGAAGGTGATATTTTTGTAATCCAAAGGGTGATGTTCAAAGAACTGATCCCCGGACTGTCTTGTCTGGAAAATAGGTCCGGATATCATGACCGGGAAATACATCCCGTAAAGAGCAGTCTTCAAAAAGCTCTTTTGCCCCTTACCGATGCCATTGTAGACTTCGATAAAATATCCCAGAAGGATAAAGGTGTAGAAGGACAATCCCAGAGGTGTAGCAATGCTGCCACCATGAATGAACCTGGTATATTTAAGTCCGATGAGAACACCAAGAAGCCCCAAAAGCTCTGCAGCAAGTAAAAGACGTCTCTTGAGAGTAGCTTCTTCATCAAGTCTTCCAAGAAGCTGCAACAGCCCCCAGGTAAGAAGAGAAGCCAAAAGAGGGTAGAGGATCAAAACCCCGTTTCCGCTGAGAAGGTAGTAGGCAATACTCGCAAAAAGAAGCACAACCCACTGTCCCTTCCCCTTAAAGATCAGGGGTACCAGATAATATATGATTAAAACCAGTGCAAAGAAGCACAGAAAATAAAACGATGTTACACTCATCTAAATTCTTCCTCAATCCAGAGCTGGAACATGAGAATATACCATATCTGAACACGGTAGATTCCCCGCTCTGTAAAATCGGTCCATATCTTTTCAACAACATCCGCATCAAGAATGCCCTGCTTGCGGATCCTGTCCTTATTAAGCAGTCCTTCCGCCCAGTCCCTGAGCTCAGGTTCAAGGAGCCATTTTGCGATGGGGATGGAAAAACCTTTCTTGGGTCTCTCCATCATGTCTCTGGGCACATAACGGTATAATACATCTCTTAGGACCTTTTTGCCAACCTTATCATCCCTAAGATAATCTATAGGAAGTGACCATGCAAATTCCACTACGTCTTTATCAAGCATGGGCACTCGTGTTTCCAGCGAAACAGCCATAGCTGTCCTGTCCACCTTCACAAGGATATCGTCCGGGTGATACAGGCACATATCCATAAGCATGGCTTCGTGATTGACTTCTCCGAGGAAGTTTGCCGGAAGGTCCATGCACTTATATACAGCATTTCCGCGCTTAAGCGCAATCCTCTTTATGATAGGGTCTCCCTCGTGCTCCATTCTGTGAAGCTCGTAGGGGCTCTTTGCGCCGAGATAAACGGACTTAAGATATGCGCTCTCATTCTCGGGAGATGCCTTCTTAAGAGCGAGGTTACTTGAAATCTTTCTGATCGGGTACGGTATCTTACTTATCTTATTCCAGACTCTGCTGACAGACTCATAGGATCTGTATCCGCAAAAGAGCTCGTCGCCGCCGTCACCTGATAACGAAACCGTAACGTGATCCCTTGTCATCTTGCTGACAAGATAAGTTGGGATCTGTGATGAATCCGCAAAAGGCTCGCCAAACATGAAGGAGAGCTTCGGTATAACTGCCTTGGCATCCTTCTCTGTGATGTATAGCTCTGTGTGATCAGTTCCCAGGTGCTGCGCTATCTCTTTTGCATAAGCAGCCTCATTGAACTTCGGATCTTCCATTCCGATGGTGAAGGTGCGCACCTTGCCCGGCGCGATATCCTGCATAAGAGAAACAACCGTGGAACTGTCGATTCCTGCTGACAGAAATGCTCCAAGCGGAACGTCAGCGATCATCTGGCCGCGGATAGACTCTTTTAAAAGCCTCTCAAGCTCGTCTGCCGCCTCTTTGCTGCTGCCCTTAAAGAGGTTACTCTGACCACGCTTTGCAGCATCTTTCATGGACCAGTAGGTTTTTGTATCAGTCCTTCCGGTCTTAATATCCAGAACCATGAAGGTTCCGGGCTCAAGCTTGTAAATATCCTTATATATCGAATAAGGCGCAGGAATATAGCCCTCCTCAAAATACATATCAAGGACATCCGTGTTTATCTCGTTGTCAAAACCTTCCACTACCCTCAGGCACCCGATATCCGAAGCAAAGGCAAAGGCTCCTGCCACAGTTCCGTAGTAGAGCGGCTTTTCACCGACTCTGTCCCTGGCAAAAGAAACTGTCTCTGCCTCTTTGTCATAGACTGCAAAGGCAAACATTCCCTTGCACAGATTGAGGGCATCCATTAATCCGTACTTCTCGACAGCTTCAATCAGGACCTCTGTGTCGGATGTGCTGCGGAAAGTGATGGGCTCCTTTGAATCCTTTTTGAGTTTCTCCCTGATCTCGCCGGCATTATAGATTTCGCCATTATAGACCATAACGCTCCTGCCACTTGAGGAGGTAAAAGGCTGTGCCCCGTTCTTGGAAAGGTCCACAATAGAAAGACGCCTGTGTCCAAGCGCCACGCGTCCGTCTCCGTTTATATAAATGCCTCCGTCATCAGGTCCCCTGTGGAGCATCCTGTCATTCATCCTCTGAATGTTAACTTTGGCATCGCCTTTAAAATTTATAAGTCCTGCAATTCCGCACATATCGACAACCTCTATCACATGATTATATCCTATATTACGGCGAAATGGTATAATACAGAATAGCAAATAACCTTGAAAGGGACCATCATGAGAGAACTGGAATATCCTTTTGACAATAATTACATCTTAAAAAAATCCAAGAGCCTGAAAAAAGCTCTTTTAGCAGACGGGACAGATCGTATACATAAAAAGATCGCTGTCCTTGGAGGCTCTACTACCCACGACATCATAAGAGTCCTCGAGCTCTTTTTATTAAACTACGGAATCGAGCCTGAGTTCTACGAATCTGAGTACGGCCAGTACTGGCAGGATGCAATGTTCCCCGGGGAGGAGCTTAGCTCTTTTAACCCGGACATCATCTATGTTCACACATCAAACAGGAACATAACCGACTATCCCACACTTTCCGACTCAGCCGAGATTGTGGAAGATAAGCTGCAAAAGACATATCAGCACTTCGAGACCATGTGGAACAAGCTCATGGATACCTACCACTGCCCCATCATCCAGAACAACTTTGAGGCGCTTTTTTTCAGACTCATGGGAAACAAGGACGCTGTGGATGTACACGGAAGGCTCAGTTTCATCAACAGGCTCAATGAGAAATTTGCGGAATTCGCAAGATCACTTCCAAGCGATAAGGGAAGTTTTTATATCTGCGACATCAACTATATTTCAAGCTGCTACGGACTTGATCAGTGGTCGGATCCTCAGGCTTGGCACATGTACAAGTATGCCTTAAGTATACCTGCAATTCCGTACCTTGGCTTTAATGTTGCCAACATCATCAAGTCCATTTACGGCAAGAATAAAAAGGGACTGGTTCTTGATCTGGACAACACCCTCTGGGGCGGCGTTGTCGGCGATGATGGTGTCGATGGAATAGAGATCGGTCAGGAGACAAACCTCGGCCAGGTTTACGCCGAGTTCCAGGGCTATGTCAAAATGCAAAAAGACCTTGGAGTTATCCTTGCAGTTGATTCCAAAAATGAAGAAGAAAATGCCATCGCAGGTTTGGAGCATCCGGACGGAACTCTTAAGCCCGACGATTTCGTTGCAATAAAAGCCAACTGGGAACCAAAGAGCGAGAACTTTAAGGCAATCGCAAGCGAGCTGACACTCCTTCCCGAATCTTTGGTATTTGTGGATGATAACCCTGCCGAAAGAGAAATTGTAACAGCACAGCTCCCCGGTGTAAACGCTCCTGCTCTTGATACTCCCGAGCACTACATAAGATTTATTGATCACGCAGGTTACTTCGAGACCACATCTCTTTCTGACGATGACAGAAAGAGAAACGAAATGTACATGGCCAACAAGAAGAGAACCGAGCTTCAGGAGAGCTTTGCAGACTACGGCGAGTACCTCACCTCTCTTGAGATGGAAGCTGAGATAAAGCCCTTTGAGAAGATGTACATGCCACGTATAGCGCAGCTTACCAACAAGAGTAATCAGTTCAACCTTACAACAAAGCGCTATACTCAGGAAGACATAGAGAAAGCCACTGCAGATGATAGCAACATCACTCTCTACGGAAGACTCAAGGATAAGTTTGGCGACAACGGTATCGTTTCTCTGGCAATCGGAAATGTAAGAGGCGACGAACTCCACATAGAGCTCTGGCTCATGAGCTGCAGAGTCCTCAAAAGAGACATGGAATTTGCCATGATGGATGCACTTGTTGCAGAAGCTCTTAAGAGGAATGTAAAGACCATCTACGGCTACTACTATCCAACAGCCAAGAACAAGATGGTAAAAGACTTCTACCTTCTCCAGGGATTTGAGAAGATCTCCGAAGATGCTGACGGAAACATTACCTTTAAGCTGGATATTTCCGACGGCTATGCTAACAAGAACAAATATATAACCGTAAACTAAAATGACCCCTGGGGACGGGGGTTAGGGACCAAAAAAGACGCTGCGATCTGCAGCGTCTTTTCATTTATCTCATTATTCTGTCGAAATATTCTTCCCACATGGCGTTGGCAACGTCCGGAGCAAAGCGCTTCTGGACTTTTGTTGCAGCTTCTCCCAGGTTGTTTGCAAAGGTTTCGTTTTCAAGGACCTTTACAATAGCTTCTGTCAGAGCATTCTTGTCCCCAACCGGTATCAGCAGTCCGTTTATTCCGTCTGTGATAAGGTCTCTGGGACCTCCGCAGGGGCAATCCGTGGATATGCAGGTAAGCCCAAGGCTCATGGCCTCTATAAGAGAGTTCGGCATTCCCTCGTGTCCCGATGCCAGGATAAAGAGTCTTGCCTTTTCTATGTGCTCTGCAACATGCTTTACATTGCCCTTAAACACTACTCTGTCATCTATTCCCAGGGTCGCAGCCAGATGCTGAAGCTTTATCCTGTCAGGGCCATCGCCGTAGAATATAAGCTTATAGTCTTTAAATCTTTCTGCTGTAGCGTCCTTAAAGGCCTCCATTACAAGGGCCTGGTTCTTATTCTCGTGGAGCCTTGCCACCATGACAATGCTCTTTTCCCTGTCTCCCACATATCTCTTTCTGATAAACGAAGGATCCATGGAATTGGGAAGGATAGTGCACTTATCCCGGATGAACTTGGGAAACTTCTCCTTGGCTCCGTTTGACTGGACAACAACACCTGCTGCCTTGCCAAAGTTTGCCAGCATTCCTGCTTTCAGCGCAAGAGTTGAGTACTCCCAGTCGGGATCTGCTCTGACGGATACCACAACCTTGTAGCCCTCTCTGGTCGCAGTTGAAAGTGCCATGATATTATTCTTGCCGATAAAGCTAAGAATAAGGTCGGGATTTAACTCCTTCCAGATCTCCTCGAGCTTCCTGTGGCGCATTTTCAGGTTATATGCTCTGCCCTTTTGCTCACTTTTTAAAAGAGCCGAAAAGACTCTGTCGATTCCGCCCTTTTCTCCGCCATGGGGATCAACCCATACAGGATTTTCATCAAGGTCGGCCACCAGCTCTGCCCCGTCAGCTCCTGCAGGAACCTTCTTCCAGGCAGCGTGCTTTACCTCATACTCGTTTGGAGCAAGGTAGGTTGTAACCAGTGTTACCTTGTAGCCCTGCTCAAAAAAGTAATCCGCCAGATTTGACATAACTCTCTCAGCGCCACCCTTTTGCAGGGATCCTATATACATGGCTATATGCTTTTTGTTGTTGTTTTCTCTTTCTGACACGTCACTCCTACAGTTAAATGATCACACTTCCATTGCTCACATTAAGATTTGCACCATTTATATAATTGCTGTCATCGGATAACAAAAAAGCAATGGCAGGAACTATCTCGGATGGAGTTGCATGCCTGCTCTCAGGGCTGTTGCCTGCAGCCATCTCGATGATCCTGGGATCAATATCGCTCAAAAATTTTGTCTCTATCATGGAAGGCGAAACGGCGTTTATACATACCATCTTCCCCTCGTAATCAGCAGCAAGCTGCTTAATAACCCCCAGTAGCATTGACTTTACCATTGTATATTCAAGCATAGATTTTGGAGGCTTTCCGTTTACCACGGAGGAAAGAATTGCCACAACCTTGCAGTGGTCCTTCTTTTTAGCCATGCCCGGCAGAAATGCCTTCAGAACATCTATAAAGGAGTACACCTGGATCTGTACGTTTCTGTCCATTCTTTCTCTGTCAAATTCCTTCAGCTTTGTAAACATCATCTTTGCTGCGGGAAGATGAACTATATGAGTGGGCGTGGTCTCTTTTTCCTTAAGAGCACTTATCAGCCCCTCCGTTCCTTCTTTTGACGAGAGGTCAGCCTGAATAAGCTCTGCCCTGTTTCCTCCGGTAAAAGAGATCTCTTTTAACCTGTCGGAATTTGAATGGTAATGAAGGCAAAACAGGCTGTCACTATATTCAGCATTCAGTTTTTGGATAAGGGCGATTCCCAGATCTGATGATGCGCCCAATATGAGAAAAACTTTGTTGTTATTCATCTATACACCCGGCCAGTATTGTGCCTTTTCCTACCTTCTTGCCATCCTGATTGACTATCTGCGCAGCTATCTCCATGGTTTTTGTCGCATCATGCTTCACTTTGACGAACCCGGAAACAGTAAGTGTATCACCAATAAATACAGGGAATCTGAACTTGGATTCGACACTGTTTAAAATACAGTACTTACCCGGAAGATAGACGCCGGCAAGAGTCGAATAAAAGGACGATGTCAGCATTCCATAAACAACCCTGTCCTCAAAGCCCTTTTCTCTCGCGTAGGAAGCGTCATTGTGCAGAGGATTGATATCCCCTGTGATCTCGAGAAACTTTTTCATCATGTCCTCAGTTACAGTCACTGTAAACTCGGCCTTTGTAAAGTTCTCTTTGTCCTCTTCCTTTGAAATTATGTCCTCAAATCTGTATTCGTTCATGAACCCCCACCAACAATACGTATTAAAGCTTACCCATGATAAGGTCAGCCATCTCACCGACGTTCTTAAGCGCTACGATCTCACCCATGGTGAACTTAACGCCGAACTCTTCTTCCATGGCATTTACAAGGTTGATGTGCTCAAGTGAATCCCAATCCTCGATGTCATCGGCTGTTGTCTCATCTGTTACTGTTATATCTTCATCGTCGAAGACGTCTCTGAAAACCTCATTCATCTTCTCAAATACTTCTTCTCTTGTCATTTAATACTCCTTTCAAAATCAGACCATGTAGTAATTATACCACTGCTGGAATATGAAGAACGACCAGGCGATCTTGCTGTAGTTGGCTCCTGTAGCCGGGCCTCCGTCACCCCTCACAATATAATCATTTATAAATTTGGAAACATACTCTGCATCAAATATATCCTGCTGCTTTAAGAAAGACGTGCTGCTGTAGTCGATCAGCGCTTCCTTTAAAGGCCCTCTGAGCCATGCGTCCATCGGAACTCCAAAGCCGGTCTTTGGTCTCTCCAAAAGCTCTCTCGGGATATAGTCATAAGCAATGTCTTTTAAGATATGTTTCTTGTCGCCGTTATAGTATTTAAACTTATGAGGTATCCTGAAGGAATACTCCATTACATCCGTATCCATGATAGGGCATCTGTTCTCAAGAGAATATCTCATGGAAGCCCTGTCCATCTTGACCAGGATGTCCTCGGGAAGATAGGTGTCCATATCAAGGAGCATACGCCTTGCCTGGAAATTGGACACACCATAGCTTCTCTCTATCGGGTAGAGGATAGGATATTCCTCGTTATCGCTAAGATTTACAAAGGCGTGGGATGCATCAAGATAGCCCTTAGATACAAGCTGTGTCTTGGTCTCGGGATTTCTGTTGTTTGCAACCACCCTTACCCTGAAGGGCATCTTATCAAGAAGCTTGCCGCTTCCTACGGGGATCTGTCCTATGGCGTGGACCATGGCACCCGGGAAATCCAGTTTCTGAGCCTGTCCCACGTTGTCATAGACATTATATCCGCAAAAGAACTCGTCACCGCCGTCACCTGATAAGGCAACGGTAACATCCTTCTTGGCCAGCTTACTTACCAGCATGGATGGGATCTGCGAGTTGTCAGCAAAGGGTTCGTCGTAGTACTGAGGAATAGTGCTGACCAGATCGAACATCTCTTTTTCGCTGATATAGAGTTCTGTGTGATCGCATCCAAGGTAAGCTGCAATCTCCTTGGCGTACTCAGCTTCGTTGTAGCTCGGCACATTAAAGCCTATGCAGAAAGTCTTAACAGGCTCCTTAGAAAACTCCTGAGCCATGGCTGTAACCAGAGATGAATCATATCCACCTGATAAAAAAGCTCCAAGAGGAACATCAGCTAGCATTCTTGAAACAACAGCTTTTTTAAGTCTGTCCTTAAGGCCCTGCTTGGCCTCCTCGTAATTGGTAACCGGGTTCTGTGCCATCTCATGATAGACTTTTTTAACATCCCAGTATTTCCACTTCTTGACATCACCGTTATTAAACTTAAGTACGCTGCCGGGCTCAAGCTTGTACACATCCTCGAAGATTGTGTCCGGTGCAACTATATACTGCTGGAAAAGAAATCTCGGAAGAAGCTCTTTTCTTACTCTGCCGCTGAATTCAGGACATTTCATAATGGGCTTAAGCTCTGACCCGAAGACGATATTACCGCCATCAAGCCAGTAGAAAAGGGGCTTTTTACCAATCCTGTCCCTTACAAGATAAACGTCTTCTGTTTCTCTGTCATAGAGTGCAATGGCGAACATTCCATGGATATGATCCACCATGTCAATTCCCCATTTAAGGTATGCTGCGATGATAGCCTCAGTGTCACAGGTTGACTTGAAGTTGTAATCGGAAAGCTCCTCTTTAAGTTCAAGGAAGTTGTAGATCTCTCCGTTAAACACAACTGATACTCTGCCGTCTGCTGAGTGCATGGGCTGATGACCAAGAGGCGAGAGGTCAAGGATAGCCAGTCTTCTCTGAGCAAAGCCCACGGTATAGCCATCTTCTGCCTCAAAGAGTTCAACACCGCTGTCATCCGGTCCTCTGTGATACATGGTATCATTCATTACTCGGAGCTGGTCCTTCGTTATTTTCTTTTTAGATACGTATCCACAGATTCCGCACATCTAAAGTTTCTCCAGTTCTGTCCTTAAATCTCGATGGGGAGCTTCTCAAACTCATCCCTGAGTGGTCCAAAGTCTTTACACTCGTTGTCGATTGAATCAATCAGTTCAACATATTTCTCATTAACAAGAGTCTTGTAGTTATTAAGGTTGTCATATCCTTTCTTGGTCCATGCGAAAGGATGTGTGAGGATCTGGATCTTATCGTGTTTCTTTATTGTCTCCTCGTCGGGATAGCCGTATCTCCAGATGTGGTTTGCATCTGACATGTACTTGATATCAAGCTTGGACTCGGGAGTCGCCTTGGGATCAAATACGAAGAAGTCATCCTGATAAGCATTTAAAATACCATTTAACTTGATGTTCTCAGCAAGAACGCTGGGGGACGGTCTGTGGATTGAAAAAGAGTTGATCTCAAATCCCAGCATGTTGCTGAGCATATCGATCTCCTGTCTGATCCTGTCCCTTACAAGTCTCATGTCGGTCATTCCGTTAAGTGCAAAGTGAAGTCCGATGTTCTGGCCTCTCTCATGCATATCTGTCAGGATGTCCCTGTTCTTTCTTGAAAGGATATTGTAGGAATTGTTGGTCCACTGGAAGAAGAAGGTGGACCGAAAGTCCATGCTCTCCTCAACCTTGGAAAGGGCATAAGCTCTTTCTACGGAGTACTCAACGTCGTGACGCATGATGATGAATTCGTCCTTATTCAGCGCCTCTTCGTAGGTTGCATAGCGTCCGCTCTCCTTGATAACTCTTATGATCTCTCTGTAATCATCAAATGAAAACATCTTATCTCTCCTTAAAGTTCTCTATTACCTTGTCCAGATAGTCTCTCCACTGAACAAATATCGCCTCTGCGTTGGTTATCTCTTCAATCTTTGCAGCTTCTTTTCCAAGCTTTGCTGCAAGCTCCTTGTCCTCGATCAGTCTGTTAAGGCCATTTACCAAGGCATCCTTATCCTTGATCGGAATCAGAAGTCCGTTCTCGCCATCCTTCATTACCGTCGCAGGTCCACCACAAGGACAGTCTGTTGCAACGATAGGCATTCCCATTGCCATGGCCTCCAAAAGAGAATTCGGAAGACCTTCCCAGTCTGAAGTGAAGGCATATACTTCGCCCTTTGGTATCTCTTTTTCCAAAGAATCAGAGCCGCCCATGAGAAGAATGTAATCCTCTGCGTGGTTGTCTGCAATTATCTTATCAAGGATCTCCTTGGTTCCGTCAAAGGAATCAGGGCCGTAGATCTTAAGAACATAATCGGGATGCTTTTTATGGACCTCCACAAAGGCTTCGCACAAAAGGGGCTGATTTTTGAAGTCAACGAGTCTAGCGTGGTGGACCACCGATTTTTCTTTTACCTGCGGATGCTCAACCCCAAAGTACTTGGGATTTACAGGGTTTAAGATTATGGTTGAATTGTCCTGAAGGTAGGGCTTAAAGAAAGCCTTCTGTCCGGTAGTCTGGAAGACGCAGCCGGAAGCCTTGGGGAACAGCCACTTTATCTGTACCTTGTCAGAGAACGCATCGTAGTGACCTACAGGGTCTGTCCTGATGGAGATCACAACAGGGATGTTGCTGTTTCCTGCCGCCATAAGCGCCCTGTAATTGGCTCTCTGGGCGAAAGCCACAAGAACATCAGGCTTATACTCTTTGACAAATTCCTTGAGGTACTTGATCCTCAGGAAAAATTTCGTTATTCGGTTTTTCTTCTCATCGCCTTCACGGAGTCCTACATGGACTCTTGTAACTCTCTCGTCAAGCTGGAACTCATCTTCGTCGTACCACTCAGTGGCTACGTAGACCTTTATTCCTTCCTTGGCGAACTGGTTTGCCAGGTTTGATACAACTCTCTCTGCACCACCCTGTACAAGGCAATTTAAGTGAAACGCTATACTCTTCATAGTTTATCTAAGTACCATTCCTTTGGTAATTTCAAATCCGGCCTCGAACTTATCAATAAGCAGTGACCCGTCAACTGTCCTTACCACAAGCTTTCCGTCAAAAATATCTACGACTTCTCCCGGAGCAAAACCAGAGAAATCGATCATCTCATCAAAGGGATGCGCCTGCCACACGGTTACTTTGTGAGCATCATCCTCTGTATCTGCATAGCAGAAGGCGCCCGGGAAAGGAGCTGCAACTCCGCGGATCAGGTTGTAGATATTTCTTGTTCTGTCCTTAAAGTCGATCTTTCCATCTGCCGCTGTACGTTTATTGTACCATGAATCAAAGTCTTTTGAATCAGTGTGAATTGTTACCTCACCCTTCTCAAGATATGTGGTGAGAAGTTTTCTGATGAGGTTCTTGGAGCAGATCATGTTCTTGTACTGAGCAGTCCTGATGTCGTCGTGCTCATTTATCTGGAACATCTCTGTAGCAAAGACGTTGGGGCTGTCTGCCTTCTCATCGTACTTAAAGAGATTTAGATTAAATCTGGTATCTCCAAGGATCATTGACCAGTTGAGAGGAGATCTGCCTCTTCCAAAGGGGAGATATCCGCAATTGCCGTGGAATCCGAAAATTCCGGCTTCAAACTTATCAAGGGCTTCCTTGGGAATTAGCCTCTGCCATCCCATTACAACACCGATACCGAAGGTGTTCTCATCCATGAATTTCCTGGTGTTATCATCATTAAGGAAGTAGCTGTCAGCCTCAAATACAGGAATTCCGAACTTCTCTGTAAGGAAGGTCAGTCCCTTAAATCCCGATACCTGATTGTGTTCAAGGACCTTCGGCGCAATGGTGATAACAAGATCAACCTTGCAGATGTCCTTCTGGATGAACTCAATGATATTCTCCGATGTGTCTTTTACTCCAAAAACAACAACTTTATAATGCATCACTCATACCTCTTAAATATCTCATGAATACTGTCTTTATACTTATCCGGTGCAAATACTGACGCCCTCTCAAAAGCTTTGCCTGAGTACTTCTTAAGAAGCTCCTCATCATCAAGGATAGCCTCCATCTCCTGAGCAAGAAGTCTCTCACCCTCAGTGATATACTCCGGATCGAAGTTCTCCTCCTGATCCATGTCGGGAACGAGGATTCCATACTCTCCGCGGATGGGCTCTTTTATGCTGCTGCCATCAGGAATCTCCTCGATGAGCCTGTTGTACTCAGCATCAGAGAGAAGTATCTCTCTTGGTCCTGTCTTACAGTCAGCTGAGATAACGGGCTTTTTAAGTGCCATAGCCTCTAAGACTGCATTAGGGAAGCCCTCATGATTGGAGCTGCAGACATAGACGTCAGATGCAGCAACATAGGGGAACGGGTTTTTCTTAAGGCCGGCAAAGCAAACCTTGTCCTTGATCCCCAGGGCCTTAGCCATCTCTTTATACTTATCCCAGTTACCTGCTCCCATGACCACAAGACGGGCTTCAGGGTGCTTGAACTGCACCAGGGAAAAGGCCTTTACCAGATGCCAGATTCCCTTGATATAGTCATTTCGTGCCGAGCAGGAAAAGACCTTTATGTCATCTCCAAGGAACGGATAATCCTCAGGAGTCTCCCCTGCTTTGTTCTGTATGTCCAGAATGTCCAGAGGATTGTAGATGTAGGTGCTCCTGTCGTACTTAAAGTCTCTTTTGAGCTGTCTTACAATCTCTTTTGAACAGGAAAGTACCTGATCGGACTTTTTGCAAAAGAGCTTTACCTCTCCTGTATTTTCCATGTCAGTCTGGCAGCGAAGGCCCGTTAAGACCTTCTCTCCGGCTCTTGAAAGAGTGTTTACGTAATTGGCTGAAGATCCGAAGCTGTAGGAGATATCGATGTGTTTCTCCTTCTTGACCTTGCGGGCTTTACGCACTCTTTTAAAGACATTTATGACCTTGTTTACAAGGCCCTTTTGTGAAGGAACATCGATGTCTATGACTTCGAGTCCCGTTATATCAAAGTTAATATCCTTGGAGCTGAAAATGAGAATGCATACGTTGTAGTATTCCTGCATGAGTCTTGCGGTCTTTATGCAGACTCTCTCAAATCCGCCCTGATGGAGCATTGGTACCATCAGCATCAGGTTTTTCTTTTTCTGATCCATTAAAAATGACCTCTCTCGTAGAAATATCCCATCATCTTTGCCTGGGTCTTAACATCAAACCCGGCATCCTTGAGCCTTCCCAGAATGTATTCAGAGCTCTTTGCCCTGTCACCCACAGAATAAAGACCTGTGCGATGGTGAGTGCTCTTTGGGCTCCTGTCGGGAACATTTACCGTCTCAAAACCGGTTCCCGCATCCAGCGCATCGATATCGGGCATTTCATCCGTCTCAAATACGCTCTCTCTTCTCTCTCCCGCAATTGCAGTAAAGGTCTGATTGAGCTTGATCTCCTCCTCAAGAGGATCGTAGTGGTAGTCCTCCCTAAGAAGCAGGTCATCAAGTATCTTTCTGGCCCAGTCCCTTGGCTCTGAAGTTATGCTTCTCATGGAAACAAGCTCTGTCACGTTAACTTCAGGCGTTACAGAGTCAGAAACAAGGCACTGAAGTCCTGCTGCCTGAGCTTCGATAACACTTCCCGGAAGTCCCTCGTATCTTGAAGGGAAGCAGAAGTAGTCCATTGCCTGATAGTAGTCGCTGGCGTTGGACTTATTACCCGCAAAGATGCAGCGATCCGAAATATGGAGCTTATCCGCAAGCTTTTGCATATCTTCCATAAGCGGACCCTTGCCCAGCATAAGGAGTCTTATGCGCATTCCGTGAAGTATGCTGTACTGGTTAAGATCGTCGTTATCAAGTATTCTGCAGAGCTGCGCAAAAACATTTAATAAAAACTCATGGTTCTTGGCATATCTGAAACTTCCCACATGGCCGATGACCAGAGCGTTGGAGACGCCAAGCTCTCCCCTTATCTTATCCCTTACTTCGGGCTTATAAGCAAAGTGTTTAAGGTCGATGGCGTTGGGGATAATCCTCACAGCGCCGGCCTTAACAAGGTCCTCGCCAAAGACTGATATTCCGGCCTCCTTGGAGCAGGCAAAGTTATAGTCTGTGATACCCTCTTTCTGAAGAGGCTTTCTCAGCACCCTTGTTGCCACCCCCTTAATTCCCGCATCAACGCCTGCGCTTCTTGCATGGGCGATACAGATGGGAATTCCGGACTTCTTGGCGATTGGAAGGTAAATGGCAGCTGTACTTGTCATGTGCCCCTGAACCACCTTCCACTCGTGCTTGTGGCTCTCAAAGAACCTCTTTATGGCAGCCTTATACTGTGCCATATTGGTTCCCGTAAACTTCGGAAGACAGAAAATCCTGCCACCGAGCTTATATACGCTATTATCAAAATAGTCCGGCTCGCGAACTGCCATGAGTTCATCTGAAGTCGGACTCTTTTTTCCTGTTTTTTCAGGCGAATAATGGACAAGAAAATCAAACTGGATCTTATCTCTGTCCATGTTTCTGTACAAATCAATTATTCGGCATTCCGCGCCGCCAACTCCAAGGCCCCCAAGCACATGGAGTATGCGTATCTGACCGTAACCATTTTCCATAGAAATTTGGTCCCCCGCCTTATTTCTCTAAGCTTTAAGTCAGCCTTTCAGCTTACGAAGCTGAACTGCCAGGTACTTGGCCTTTGCCAGTGCATACTGCCCCACCTGACCAAAAGCATTTTTATCCTGCACCTCTCTGTTAAAGAATTCAGAGTAGGAAACTGCCTTACCTGATTCCAGCAGTTCTTTTAACTTATCAAAGTCCTTGTCATCCATGGTGTTTGCATGGTAGACGAAGGTGACTATACCGTCCCCAGTATCTGCAAGAGAATCGCTTCTCTTTATTGCAATCGGGTAAAAGACAAAGTCGTAAGCCCTGTAAGGCTCTGTTCCAAAGCCGTCTGTGATGCGATTAAAGCCGTTCTTTTTAAGAGCTGTGAGAGTATTTTTGTCAAAAGAGTGGGACGGCGCCATGAAGATGTCGGTCTCAATCCCGTTCTCCCTGAAGATCCTCCTGGCTTTCCTTATCATCTCATCCTGCTTATCAAAGGGAAGACCGGCAAACTCGGACTTACCTCCAATGGGAAAAAGCCCCGGATCCTTGGTGGTGTAGCGATGCTTATATCCGTGCATGGCTACAACCCAGCCTCTGTCCCTGAGATTTTTGATGTAATCCCAGAAGTCCTCTCTGGCCGGGTTAAGGGAAAGCTTTTCATCTTTGTTCCTGGGCACTACTCCGATAAGGGGCGTTATATGATGCGCATCCAGAAGGTCTTTAAACCTCTTGAATTTGCCCCAGTCCATATCAGGAGTTATGTCGTCCATTCGAATTGCAATTTTCATAGGTTTTTCTTGTACCAATCAATAGCAAGCTCGATACCTGCCTTGAAATCGTAGGATGGATCGTATCCGAGATTGGTTCTTGCCTTGGTGATATCTGCGTTTGAATCCCTGATATCTCCTGCTCTGGGTGGTCCGAAGATTGGCTCTACATCCATTCCCAGTGCATCTGTTAAGTGGTGATAAACATCGATAAGGAACTCTCTTCCGCCTGCACCGATGTTGTAAGCTTCTCCTGCTGCGTCGGAGGAAGCAAGGCATGCGCGAAGGTTTCCTTCGATTACGTTATCAACATAAGTAAAGTCTCTTGACTGCTTACCATCTCCGTTGATGGTAGGAGTCTCACCGTTCATGAGCTGACGAAGGAACTTAGGGATAACTGCTGCATAAGCGCCGTTAGGATCCTGTCTTCTTCCGAATACGTTGAAATATCTAAGGCCATAGGTATCAAGGCCGTAGAGCTTTTTGTAAAGCTTACCGTACTCCTCATCTGTCTTCTTGGTAAGAGCATAAGGTGAAAGTACGTTACCTTCCTGTCCCTCTTTCTTGGGAAGGGTGGTTGAATCTCCGTAAACAGAGGAGCTTGAAGCATAAACGAATTTCTTAACACCGTTCTGCCTTGAAGCTTCCATCATGTTAAGGGTTCCTCTGATGTTGATGTCCTCGTATAAAAGAGGCATCTCAATACTTCTTGGAACGCTTCCCCAGGCAGCCTCGTTAAGTACAAAGTCTACTCCCTTGGTAGCTTCCATGCAGGCATCAAGGTCTCTTATGTCCTTCTCGAGGAAAGTAAACTTTGGATTCTCCATGAAAGGCTGGATGTTCTCGATATGACCTGTTGAGAGGTTATCCATACATCTTACTGTGTAGCCCATATCAAGAAGAGCTTCACATATATTTGATCCGATAAAGCCCGCTCCGCCTGTTACCAGGAATACGGAATCTGCGGGGAATTTCAATTCTCTAAATCCCATTATTTATTACTCCTTATTACAGTCTCCAGTAGTCGAATTCCGGAGCCTTATAATCATTCATGTCGTAGATGCCCTTGATATCAAGGAATACCTTGGTCTTGTGTGCTGCATTGAAGAACTTTGCAATGTCTGCTGCCTTGTAATCCTTGAAGTCCTCGTGAGCAACAGCTACGATCACTGCATCCATATCTTTTACTGCTGAAAGATCTTCGAATGTAATACCGTAGAGTCTCTTAGCCTCATCTGAATCAGCCTGAGGGTCAACCACTACAGGCTTGATGCCGTACTCGCCGAGCTCGTTGTAGATGTCGATGACCTTGGTGTTACGTGTATCAGGGCAGTTCTCCTTGAAGGTAAAGCCAAGGATTGCTACCTTTGCATTCTTAACTGAAATGTCGTTGGCAATAAGTCTCTTAACCAGTGACTCAGCGATATACTTACCCATATCGTCGTTGATACGTCTTCCTGAAAGGATGATCTGTGAGTGATATCCCAGTTCCTCAGCCTTGTAGGTAAGGTAGTAAGGATCTACACCGATGCAGTGTCCACCAACAAGTCCCGGGAAGAAATGAAGGAAATTCCACTTGGTTCCTGCTGCCTCCAAAACGCTCTTTGTATCAATTCCCATTCTGTGGAAGATCATTGAAAGCTCGTTCATGAAAGCGATGTTGATATCACGCTGTGAATTCTCGATAACCTTGGCAGCCTCAGCAACCTTGATGGACTGAGCCTTGTAAACACCTGCAAGTGCAACCAGGCTGTAAACCTTGGCAACTGTCTCAAGTGTCTCCTCATCCATACCGGAAACGATCTTGGTGATGGTATCAAGTCTGTGAACCTTATCACCTGGGTTGATACGCTCAGGTGAATAACCAACCTTGAAATCTACGCCGCACTTAAGGCCTGATTCCTGCTCAAGAATAGGAACACAGATATCCTCTGTAACTCCGGGATATACTGTTGACTCATATACTACGATGGATCCCTTTGTAAGATATTTTCCAAGGGTATGGCTTGCTCCCTCAACAGGTGAAAGATCAGGAGTGTGGTCGTCGTTAACAGGTGTAGGAACTGCTACTACGTGGAACTTGCACTCACGGAGCTTCTCAGGATCAGCTGTAAACTCAACTGTTGTCTCCTTGATAGCATCATCTCCGACCTCTCTTGTAGGGTCGATTCCCTTCTTGTAGAGTTCAACCTTGGAAGCGTTGAAATCATAACCTACAACCTTGATCTTCTTGGCATAGGCTACTGCGATAGGCATTCCTACGTATCCAAGTCCTACAAGTGACAGTTTCTCTTCTCCTGAAAGGAGCTTCTCATATAAATCCATTAATATTTCCTCCAAAAATCAAATCATTATTTAACGATTCTTTTTATCTCTTCAATATACGTCAATATTATACTACGCCTGTCAAACTTCTGCTCGACGTACCTTCTTGCCGCCTCTCCCATGGCTCTGCGGCCGTCTGTATCAAGCTCTGTAAAGCGCTCAAGTGCTGAAATCAGTGACTTTGCATCTCTTGGCTCACACAAAAAGCCTGATTTATCAGTATCAACGATTTCTCTGCATCCACTAATGTCTGAAGCAATCACCGGTCTTCCTGTTGCTGCTGCCTCCATAAGGACATTGCTCATCCCCTCGTGATAGGATGGATGAACTATGGCATCTGCTTCTTTCATGTAAGGATGAATGTCTTTCTGATAAGGGATGACCTTCAGGATTCCTTCTTTTTCCGCCTCATCAGCTATAGGTCTGAAATCATCCTCGCAGTAACCGACTGCTGCAAAAGACACTTTTCCGCCGTACTTTTCATGAAGAGCCCTTGCTGCTTCTATGTACTCTTTTGACCCCTTCTCAGTCATGAGACGCCCTATATAAAGAAATCTCGTGACATCATCCTCATGTCCCGGGATAGGTTCCTGTTTGTGCTTTTCAAGATTTACCCCGGAGCCGTTTACCGTAACATGCTTTTTCGCCATTATTCCGTGGCTTTCGAATATCTTTCTGTTCTCTTCATTCTGGAAAAAGAGAGCGCTGCACTTCTTCAGGGATACCTTGTACATGGTGACTATGAGTTTAAGGAGCATTCCTCCTCTCTCAAAGGTTGTCCCAAGCCCCGTGATGGTTGATATATAGGGGACTTTTTGTCTTCCGCACACATATCCACCGTAGATATTGGGCTTAATTGTATAGGTCAAAACCACGTCAGGTTTTTCCTTTTTAACAAGGCTCTTATAAGCGCGCAAAAGAGCCATATCCTGAATTGGATTGACTCCGCGTCTGTTGATGTCAGTGTGTACTACCCTGCATCCCTCGTCCTTTAGTTCTTTTACCTTAAGATCATCCGGAAGACTTATGACTATCTCATAGCCTTTCTCCATGAGCCCCACAAGGAGCTCATTTCGAAAGTCATATAATCCGCTGGATGAATTTGCTAAAATCAGTGCCTTGGGCATCTAGCTTCTATCTCCGCTATCTGTTTTATCGTGCAAGCCTGTCCTCAGGCTCTACCATCAATTCGTTGTACTTCATCATGAAGACGCCGTCCCTGTAATCACCTATGTTTACAAGGTTCTCCTTGCCTTCAAGGTTATTTATGATCTGTCTTGGGAAGTTGACGCCGCACTCGTAGGCGTGTGGATATCCTCCGCCAAACCTTGGGTTAACCTCGGACAGGTACCAGGTGTCATTATCTTCATCGTAGAACAGGTCGATATCGATCATTCCGCGATATCCCACTGCCTCCACGAAATTGGCCAGTTTCATAAAGAGTGTGTCGCACTTGCAGGACACGGACTTGTCTGTCTCGCCGGCTCTCATCTTGATCTTCTTTTTCAGGAAGATGGATGTGCACATGCCGGTTATCATATCGATGTAAACATCTGCGCCGTACTCCTGCCCCTTCATGTATTCCTGGATCATAAGGCCGTCATAATCATGGAAAAGAGCTGTCAGCATCTCTTTTGACCTTACTTCGTTAATGTTAAGCGATGCGCTTCCCTTCTGAGGTTTAACAAAGATCGGATAGTCAATCTCTCCGTCTGCCCTTGATGCCTCAAAGGATTCGATGGATGCAAAGCATCTTGCTGTGGGGATTCCAAGCTTCTGGAGCATATCGTACATCCTGAACTTATCAAGGCTGGTCTCGCACAGCTCATAGGAGGATACGATAGGTGTGGTGCCGATCTCCAGAAATCTATCTGCATTCTTGGCAAGAAGAGAAAGCTCAGGGTCTATAAGACTTAATACTCCCTTTATCTCTTCCTTTTTGCAGATCTTAAGGACCTCGTCAAGGTAGGCGGGATCGTCAATCCTTGGGACGATGTAGGCCTTGTCCGCATCATAAATAGCTGGCCCCAAGTTGGAGCAGTCGGTTGCAATGACCCTGCCTGCCATCTCACGCTTAAAATACTGAACAACCTTATTTCTTGTTCCTGCACTAAGAATTAAAATGTTTGTTCCCATATTCAGCCTCCTTGATCATTTTTCCAGTTTACCTGTCTTTTCAAGCCTCTCTTTTCTTATCTGGGCAAAGTTTCCTTCCGTTGCGTTTGTATCCTCAGCCACCTGCTCGAAGTGTCCAAACACCGTCTTAAAAGTCATTGCGATGACCTTCAGATCCATTAAGAAACTCAGGTTCTCAACGTAAGTAGCATCCATTTCAAACCTGGTGTCCCAGTCCACGGTATTTCTGCCGCTGGCCTGTGCAAGTCCCGTAAGTCCCGGCCTTACTGTGTGTCGGAGCTTCTCCCTCTCTGTATAATAGGGCAGATACTCCACAAGAAGCGGCCTTGGACCTATAAAGCTCATATCGCCCTTAAGTATACAAAACAGCTCCGGCAGCTCATCAAGACTGGTCTTTCTGAGGAGCTTACCAAACTTTGTAAGCCTGTCCTTGTCAGGAAGAAGCTTTCCGCTTGCATCCTTCTCGTCAGTCATGGTCCTGAACTTGTACATGTTAAAAATCTTTTCGTCTTTGCCGGGACGTGGCTGTTTAAACAGGACCGGGCTTCCGAGTTTAACCCTTACCAGGATCGCAAGGATTATGTAGAGCCAGCAAAACAGTACAAGTATCACCAATGATATTAAGATGTCCAATAAACGCTTAAAAAAGTGTTTATACATTATGCGAAACACCTCTTTACTATCTCAATGATGACATCCTGCTGTTCGGGAGTCATCTTGTTGTCACTTGGAAGGCAAAGGCCTCTCTCAAAGATATCCATTCCGACATCAAGAACTGTGCCCTCATCGATATAGGCATTACTTCTTGCTCTACCGCTGCCTTGTCTTGTAATAAAGCCGTTCATGCGGTAAATGGGCTGCATGTGCATCGGTTTCCAGATAGGTCTTCCCTCTGCGTTGTACTTGGCAATGGTCTCAAGGATCTCTGTAGGACAGCTCTTGCCTGACTCTGTCACATAGAGAACATCTCTTTCGCCCCTTACCTGTTTGCACATGGCATCTCTGTCTATAAGCAGGCATGAGAGCCAGAAATTGGGCTCTGATGCGGATGCATCAAAAGGATTCATAACAACAGGAAGGTCCTTGAATCCCTCTTTATATCTCTCGTAAATGGCCTTCTTCTGAGCAATATGCTCCTCGAGGTGAGGAATCTGGCCTCTGATAAGCCCTGCGATGAGGTTACTCATTCTGTAGTTGTAACCAAGCTCCTCATGCTGATACCAGGGAGCATCCTCCCTTGCCTGAGTCGACCACTTTCTTATTCTGTTGGCGTCTTCTTCGCTCTCTGTAAGGAGCATTCCTCCTGCAGTTCCGGTGATGATCTTGTTTCCGTTAAAAGAGATAACACCTACATCACCAAAAATTCCTGTCTGCTTACCCTTGTAGGTTGCACCGAAGGACTCGGCTGCATCCTCAACGATAAGAGCACCGTGAGCGTCGCAGATCTTTCTTATTTCATCTATCTTACCCGGAGTTCCGTAGAGATGAGCAATCACAACCATCTTTACGTCGGGATAGATTTCAAATGCCTTTTCAAGAGCCAGAGGGTCCATGTTCCAGGTGTCGTACTCAGTGTCGATAAACACTGCTTCTCCACCCTCATAGGCTACAGGATTGACGGTTGCATCGAAGGTCATGTCTGAGCAAAAGACCTTTTTGCCTTCAAGCACTCCGTGGCCTACCTTGGGCTGTCCGTAGAGTTTCTCACCTGTAAGTCTTATTGCAAGGTGAAGAGCTGCTGTTCCCGTAGCAAGGCCTACTGCACATCTGCAGCCGATCTTCTCAGCAATCATCTCTTCAACTGCGTTGATATTGGCACCTACTGTAGAAAGCCAGTTTGTATCATAAGCTTCCTGAACATATTTCATTTCATCTCCGTGAGTTGTGGGAGATGCAAGATAAAGCTTTTTTTCAAAGGGTTTAAGTTCCATTGATCTCCTCCGTGGTCTTTTGAAGGGCCTCTTTTCTCTCTCTTGTCATTGTGTATCTGTGTACGTCAGGATGATAGGTCTCAACGATCTCTTTAACCAGATCTCTTATCTCAGGAGATTCTTCTCTTGCAGCCTGATTGAGCTTCTCAAGCTGTGAGAAGAACCTCATCTCGTCCATCTCGATGGGCTTTCCGATGTGGATCATCTTGTTGGCTGTATCCTGAAGTCCCTCCTCGTCCATGAGCATCTCCTCGTAGAGCTTCTCACCGGGACGAAGGCCTGTAAATTCAATCCTTATATCCTCTCCAACCTTGTAGCCCGAGAGCTTTATAAGGTTCTCTGCAAGGTCAAGGATCTTGACGGGTTCTCCCATATCAAGAACGAAGATCTCTCCGCCCTTTGCAAAGGCACCGGCCTGAAGCACCAGTGAAACTGCCTCGGATATGGTCATGAAGTATCTGATGATGTTAGGGTCTGTTACAGTAACAGGGCCTCCGGCTGCGATCTGCTTCTTAAAGAGCGGAATAACCGAACCGTTTGAACCAAGTACGTTACCAAATCTTACTGCAACGAACTCTGTATCATAGTGCTTGTTGAAGGTCTGAACGATCATCTCACAGATTCTCTTGCTGGCACCCATGATGTTGGTGGGGTTAACTGCCTTGTCTGTGGAGATCATTACAAACTTCTTACAACCGTTACTTGCTGCAGCCATAGCTGTCTTCCAGGTTCCGAAGACGTTGTTCTTGATGGCCTCATTCGGGCTGTCCTCCATGAGAGGAACGTGCTTGTGAGCTGCTGCATGATATACGATGTCAGGTTTATATTTCTCAAAGATCCTGTTGATCCTCAAGGTGTTACGAACTGAAGCGATAAGGACCACAAGGTTCATATCGGGATATTTATATTTAAGCTCCTGCTGGATCTCGTAAGCGTTGTTCTCATAAATATCAACGATGATAAGTGTCTTCGGGTTGTGGCCTGCTATCTGTCTGCAGAGCTCGGAACCGATGGATCCGCCGCCTCCTGTTACCAGTACAACCTTGCCCTTAACATAGCCTGCGATGGAATCTATATCTACTGAGATAGGATCTCTTCCAAGAAGGTCCTCTACCTCTACATCACGAAGACGGGATACGTTAACTTCGCCGTTTACAAGCTGATACATTCCCGGAAGGGATCTCAGCTTACAGTTTGTGTTCTTACAGATATCAAGGATCTTTTTAAGCTCTGCCCTTGAAACCGAAGGGATAGCAACAATGATCTCGTCGATATCGTAGAGATCTGCGCACTCCTCGATTTTCTCTCTTCCGCCTACTACGCGGATTCCCTGGATGTATTTGCCCCACTTGTTGGTGTCATCATCAATGATACATTTGATGGACATGGTGGAGTAGTTGCTGGTAAGGATGTCCTTGATGATTATGTTGGCAGCTTCTCCTGCGCCGATTATCATTACAGCCTTGGAGTTGTTGCGGTTCTCAGCCATGTGCTTCCTGCTTCGAAGGAACCTGTAGGAGAACCTGCTCGCGAAGATAATGGTGATGAGAAGGAAGGTGTAAAGGAAGTAGCAGCTCTGTGGAACCGGCTGTTTATCCGACTTAAAGAACTGAAGTCCGATAGCATTTATAACACCCGAGATCGTGCAGGCCATTACCAGGTTCTGCATCTCCCTCTCGCCTGCATAAGCCCAAAGGCTGTCATACATCTTAAACAGGTAGAAAATAAGCAGTGTGATCAGAATGTTTATGGGCAGGAACGTGGTCACGGGAGTCAGGAAGTGCTCCGGTATCTCAGAGAACTTGAACTCATATCTCATAAGGAGTGAGACGTAGCTGGCCATTATCACACTGAGTATATCGTAGATGATAAGCCCTACTCTTCTATAAAGTTTTGCATAGTTAAATGGTTCTTTTTTCTTGTTCATATCTCTTTTGCCTTAAAGGTAATCGGTGTAAGCGCGATCATTAAAGCCACCGTCATTGGATTGCAGTACTGGAATACCCACTCTGAAACACCTGCAACCATAAATCCGATGATCACTGCGCAGGTGATAAGAGACAAAGGCTCTGTTTTCCTGTTCTTACTAAAATATCTGATGCTTGAAGCAAGGGCCACGATAATGGTAAACAGGAAAAGAATTCCTACCGGAATACCATGGTCATACGCAACCTGAAGATAAGTATTGTGGGCATGAACAGCGATCTCTCCGTTTGAAAGGGTCGCACCCATCTCCTCATGTCCCCACATGTTGAGCTGCTGAAGGTAGGACTTTGCTATGGAGATACGTCCGTTTGAAATAACGTCGAGGATGTTATCGGTATCGACATATCCTTCAAGCTCATCAAGGAGCATTATTATCTCTGCTCTCGTCATCATACTTGATGCAAGCAGTGCGTCTGTTTCAGGCGGATCTATCATGCCGGATTCCTGGTTTGCAGGGTTATCCGGGCTCTCGTCATAAGGCCTTCCGTAGTAGTCATAGAGAGGCTCTCCCTTGCCGCCATCCTTATAGTTATATGGATCCATAGGGTACGCATACACGCCTACATCCATTCCAAGAATCTTATTCTCAAAGAGATTTACAAATCTCTCAACACACATAAAGTTGGTGCTGTCCCAATGTGCGCCGCCTCTTATGAACTCATCCGCATCATCAATTGGGTAAAATACCGGGTCAGCAGCGATGGTCGGAAGGATCCTCTGCAGTGTAAACGCAGCAGGGAAAGCCAGTATCACTGACAGGATGAGGACTCCCAGTATCCTGAGAAGCTGCTTTTTGTGGTAGGAAATAACCACGCAGATCACAAGGATAGTGCTCACAGCTATTGCAAGATAAGCTGTTCTTGATACGGTAAATATCGCATAGGACATGATAAAGCCAAAGAGTGTGATCTCCTTCCAGGCAATGACTGCAATGTCTTTTAACTTAGCATCATTTGGAAGTGAGATGATCTTGACGATCAGCATTACCGTGGCAGTAGCTCCCATGAAAGTGAGATACTCAGCAGTTACGGTAACTGTGTGGAATATGAATGCAAATCTTCCGCTGACATATCCCGGGAAATATCTGTGAAGATAACTAAAGGCCAGTGAAATGGCAAAGTTCATCATAAATCCACCGGATAATATCTTGTAGAAGTCACCTCTCTTATCCCAGATAGCAAACCTCACAAAGAGGAAGAATGCAAAGACAGCCAGATATATAGGCCACATCCTTGTATTATTCAAAACCGCCATGGAGATAAGGAGCACTCCCAAAACTATTCCAAAGAATGTAGGAACGACAACCTGTCTTTTACTGTGCTCTGCACCGTACCTGATCTCTCTGGCCTTAAGTATTATCAGTCTTATAAGGTTGAGGACCAATACTCCGCCAAGGACCACGATTATGATGCCATACTTTAAGACGGCATTGTGAAGGTCGTACTCCTTCTCATCAGGGGCGAGTTTGTGCAGGTTGTAATAGTGCACGCCAAATATAGAGGAGCCCAGTATCCATACGAAGTTGTAGAGATTGAAGAACTCCTTAAGGGAGAAGGTAAACAGGAGCATAATAAGAAGCCAGATGCTCATCCTTCTCTCGGAAATATAATGATAAATGTCATACAGGTCATTCATGTATGCCGATGCATACCAGAGAGCCATGGCCATGGAGAACATGATAAGGACATACTGAAGTCTGTGTTCGTTCTTGAGGCTCTGCCAGAAGGAAATACCCTCCTCGTGAATGATGACCTTGTGGTTTATAGCATAGAATACTATCGCCGCAGCAATGATAAGACCTATCTCGTAAAAGACAATGTCGATAGCCCTGCTATCAAATACCTTCAGGGGGAATACCATTATCATGAGTGCACCGAAAATGAGCGCTGCCACAGGGTTTGCCGAGCAGGCCAGCACCTTCTCAACGGTAAGAAGGCTGTCTTTCTCAGGATTCTTTTTGTAATAGAAATCCGAGCCAAAATAAACGGCTGCAGCAAAGAGTGCTATTCCAAGTATTATTCCAAGAGAAACGCCCTTTGAAAGCGGCAGTCTGTAATTATACTTAGCTGCCAGATGCATTCCTTCGACCTTGGCATAGTCCCAAGTCAGATCGCCGACATAGGCGGAATCAGCAGGTATGTCCTCAAATGCCACAAAGTACTTGGATCTGCAGTCCGCAAGCCTTAACGAATACTCTTTACCAACCTCCACGTTGATCTCCATGGGAATCCTGACATATCCGGGAATTGTAAACTCTTGAGTATCGGTGTAAGCCGAAAGCAGGATTACTCCGTTCTCATCACACAGATATGATGTTATGTATCTTCCCTTATCAACGTTTGTAACATAGACATCAACTGAACTTAATCTGTCATACTGGGCTATAAAGCTCTGGTATATCTTGTTGTGCTCATAATTTATTCCCTCTGATTCAGAGACGATGGTTCCGCCACCTGAAGTTTCAAGAGTCTGGGTAAAGACTCTTATGGGGAAGATTAGTAGTATTCCGATCAACGCAAAAATAAGCGTAACAATCTTTATTGCTCTGCTTTTACTGATTACTTTTCTCATATTAAAACCTTTTCCGGCGCAAAATTGTGCATCATAGTATGATATCACACAAATAGGGCTTAATCAAACGACTTACTGCGCCTCTTTATCGGCCTTTGCAGTCACCACTAAAAGTGGCATGCACAGCCACAGGTACAGGACATACCTGACAAGATATGTAGGCCCAAGGAGCACTGTACAGAAAGTAAGTACCATGGGCATAAACGGCAATATATTTCCAAATCTCTTTTTGTAGAGCCTGTAAGCGAATACGAACATATAGATGAACACATATAATCCCGGGCCAAAGAACAAGTGAAGCACCGGTGCATCCTGCTGGAATGAGCCGATGGACAGATACCTGTAGAGCTTATCAATGGCTGGGATAAGGCTCTTTCTCTCTCCCGGGGGCTCTACCTCGTAGCCAAAGTAAGAGCTGTCCTCGTAGGTAAATGAGTAAACTGAATTTCCCTTGTAGACATTTATGATTGCCGGCGGATACCAGTAACCATAGGAAGTAAGGAGCCAGGCATTGACGTAGGCTATAGGGTGCTTTTGTAGCTGCGCTTTCCACACGTTCCAGAAGTCTGCGCTGTTCTGCTCGTAGAGCTCGTTGTTAAAGCCAACCTTCACAAGGTCTGAAACTCTGGGTATGTATTTGTCCAGGTTATTCTTTGGTATGTAGCTCTCTATAAGCTCTTTTTCCTGAGCTGAGAGACTATCGCCTTCATAGGCATAAACTCTTGCCAGCTGCATGATCGGTACTGTAAGCATCTCCTGGTGGTGTGTCCCTTCAGTGTGGCATACTGCGGACAAAAGCCCTGAGAATGCCAGATAGAGAACTACCGGTGCCACAAGCATACCGATGAGCATGGGTTTTAAGCTCTTTCTGAAATAGATAAGAGCAAAGGGTATAAATACCAGATATGCATAAAAGCCGTTGTGCCTGAACATGGGCATGAATACCGCTGTCAGAACAAAAGCTGCTATCTTCTTTTTGTCAGATAAAAAGGCATCAGGGCTGCTTACAAGCTGAATCAGAAATACTGTCAGCAGAAGGAGCAGCGCCGAAAACAGGCCGTCCTTACAGGAACAGAGCGTGTACATGACTATTGTCGGGAACAGTCCATAGTACAAAACCCAGAGTATTCTTGATTTCTTGCCGATTCCGCGCTTTTGAAGGTAAGTAACCACATAGGCAAAAATAGCTGTTATCACCAGCATCTGCAGGAATATGTAAGCGAAGATTCCCACATTCCAGGAGCCTGAAATCTTGTGGAACAGAGCTATAACTCCGCCAAGTAACAGGACATGGAGCAGCGGATGATGGGTGGTAAAAGACCTTGTGAGCACCTCGTTAAGCTCATCCTGAGCGTCGTAAACAAAAAATCCCGGAAATTCTGCCAGCATAACAGGAATACTTAAGGCTATCATGGACAGGTAATTGAAAAGAAAATCTTTTCTTGTGACTTCCACATCTCCTGTGCCCTTGGGAAGGGTGATAAAGCCAAAGAGCTTGCCACCGTTGAGTGCGCTGTCGTAGTTTCTCCACACATACCTTGTGTCGATAGTGAAGATCAGAATGAACATCAATAGGATCGACAGAGCATTTTTGTCACTTAGATTAATGGCATCTGCGCTTTCTAGCTGATATCCGAATATTAAAAAAACACTTGCTAAAACGCCAAACAAGCCTGACATAAGCCAGGCCATTTTTGCATCCTTATCTGGTTTCATCGCGGGTAGTCTCCCTGATAACGAACTGCGGATTCTTATTCTGTGATATATAGAGTCTGCCGAGGTACTCTCCTATCATTCCCAGCATCAGCATAATAGCACCGCCCATGAACACTACTGCGCTCATGAGAGCCGAGAATCCGATCTGCACATCCGGCAGGACAAACTTCTTGATAACGGTGTAAATTCCGTAAATAAAGCCCAGTATGGCAAATATAGCTCCGGTCACGGTGGCGATCCTGAGGGGCTTTATGCTAAAGGCAGTAAAGCCGTTGATCCAGAGAGCAAAGAGCTTACCCAGTGTATATCCGCTCTGGCCGACTTCCCTTCTTCTGTGGGTGACATCTACATTTACGATATTTCTGGTGGTGCGAAGGACAAGACCTATTACGTAAGGGTATGAGCTCTCGTACTTGACCATCTCATTGACAACAAAACGCTTTACAGCAAAGTAACTGGACACATAGAGGTCTTTTGGCTTACCGAGCATGACAGAAGCCATCCACTCATTCATGGCGGTACCGAAGTTCCTGAAGAGGTTGTGCTGCTTGTGGCTGTATCTTGCATAGGCAACATCTGCGCCTCCTTCAAGGGCTGCTATAAGCTTATCCACTTCATCTGCAGGAGTCTGTCCGTCGTCGTCAAGGCAGACAATGTAGTCTCCGGCAGTAGCATTTAAAGCTGCCATAATGGCTGCATGCTGACCGAAGTTCTTGGCAAGATTTATGCCAAGTATGTTTTTAAGCTCACTTTTATCTGCAAGCTCACGGATCTTGCCCCAGGTGTTATCCGGTGAACCGTCGTTTACCAGGATTATCTCATAGGAATAAGAGGCCATCTTCTTCATGGTCTCTTCAATTTCTGTGATAACTCCCTCAAGGGTCTGTTCTGATCTGTAGCATGGAATGCAAAAACTGATTAGTTTCTTAGGCATTGATTTTGCTTCCTCTCCCATCTATAAACTCTTTTCCATTATTATCATATCATCTTTTTGACCATCACTGCACAATACATCGGGAACATCCGCGGTTTTTACAAAGCCCGCATGATTGTAGCTCCTTATGGCCGCGATGTTTGAGGCAAAAGCCCGAAGGACTGCCTTCTTAAGTCCCAAAGTCTCTTTTGCATATTCAAGGGCAAGTACTGCTGATTCTTTGGCATAGCCCTTTCCAAGGGCATCTTCTTCACCGATGTAGATTCCGTATTCAGCCTCGCCTTTAGCCTTATCAATTCCGTGGAAATGAACGACGCCAACGGGTCTTGGAATTCTTCTGTCCGGCCTGTTTTCACAGATGATGAACTGAACAGCTTTTCCGGTATCTATATTCTTTTCTTTCCAGGCCTTCTGGCCGCCTACAGTAAAGTCCTCACGATATACGTGGTTCATACGGACTCTGTCCTTATTACGCCACTCCACGATCATGGGGATATCATCTTCGTCTGACAGGCGAAGGCTCACCAGATTTCCCTTTTTTACAAATTCATAGTCTTTCATGCATTTCTCCAATCAGTCTGCGGATGTTACCTTATACACATAGAACACATCTGCCACTGTATCTATCTTCTCCAGCTCTGTCTCAACTCCCTTATCCAGATAATAGTCAGAGAGCCAGTCAATTCCTGAAGATTCTTTAGTTATTACATAAACGCCATCGCTCAAGATGGCATCATGCATGGAGGCAAATCCAAAGGCGCTTATCTTGTCGTAGTAAAGAGGACTCTTTGACGCCCAGCCTCCCATGAGATCGTGGTTTGCAAGGCTGTTATCCACGCGGTCAAACATCTTCTCCGAGAAGGTTCTCTCACCTTCATCTGTGGCTTTGACCGAAGTGTAGACATCGCAGAAATAGAAGGAATCCTTGTGCTGTGCAAAGTAGTCATAGAGCGCATCATAGTGAGCTCTCATCACATCCCTCTCAGCCATCTCATCCTTTATAACTCCAATCTGGTTAGGGATAAATGTTAGCGATATGATTGAGACTGCCACAAGCGGAATATAAGCATATCGTTTGTTATTTTTGCTCTCCATGAGGATCATGCCAAGGAGAACAAATATCTCCATAAGGTAGAGCGGATGTGTGATCCTGATCGGGTCTCTTCCCCTCATTATTATGTAAAGCCAAAGCGTGGTTCTGCAGGCAAACAGAAGAAGCACCGAGAACATGCCACAAAGCTTTTTGTCCGGCGCAAGGCAATAAATAACAAGCGCTGTTAAATAAAGCACCAATGCTATTATATTCCAGGGTGCATCCGTCATGGGATATTCATAGCTCTTTTGATAAGTTATATGTCTTAGTCTGTAAAGGTAAGAGACTGTGCTGGCCTTAAGGTTCTCCATAAAGGGAGTCTCATCTGTCTTTTGCCCTGAAGCGTAAGCTGCCACAGCCCACAGAGTATCCGCATTTATCTCATCATCTATTCCGTAGTTGTAGTTCACAAGAAGCTGCTGTTCAGCTTCTGATAGTCCGATGCTGTCGAAGAACTCCTTGTTCTCTGCATAATCCGGTATGTACTGGAAGTCGTAGAGCTCTGTTCTTGCGTCAAAGAGGTTATTGAACTCCTTCCACTCAGATGAAGAATAGCCTATCTTGTGGAGCAGCATTGAAACAGCAATTCCAGCGACTATGAAAACAAAGAGCTTTAAATACTTTTTGAAAAGGTCTTTTTGCATGAGCCATCTGGCAAAAATTGCCACGCCCACAATAGGAAGGGTCAAAAGAAGCATCTCCGACCTTATAAGGTATGCAAGTGTTATAAGAACTACCGCCAGTACGTGATCTCTTTTACCATCTCCCTCATGTGTCATGATAAGGAACGCTGCAGTTGCGGACATAAAGCCTACAGTAAAGGTGTACTGGACGAAAGCAAAGTGTGAGCCGATGGTTCCCAGCATAAACAGGAAAATGCAAAGGCCGGTTATAACCTTGGAAATCTTGTCTTCGAAAGCCGAAAAAGCTCGTTCAGACACGATATACACGCAAAGGAATTGAAGCGCACATAAAAAGATGCCATACACATCAAGGCCCCTGAATACCCTGTAGATAAGGGCAATCAAGGCGCTGATGGGATACAGCATCTGAATGTTGTGTCCGGCTGGAATCCCGGTGTAGGCTCCAGACAATATATCTTTCATGAGCACATCATCATTGAGGTCAAAGTAAAAGTCCCCAAAACAAGAAACAATCACAAAAACCCCCAGCGTTAATAACGCAGGTACTATGAAGTTCATACCCTGATGTGCTTTTTTCATACAAAGAGCTCCGTCTTACGTAAATTTGTAGTACTCCTTAACCCTTGTAACTACCTCGTCCAGATCCTCGTCGGTCAGCTTGTAGTACATAGGAAGACGCAGAAGTCTCTCACTCTCCTTAGTAGTGTACTTATCCTCTCCCCTGAATTCACTGTAGATAAGTCCTGCCTTGGCTGAATGGAGCGGTACGTAGTGAGAAGCAGGAAGGATATCGTTGCTCAAGAGGTAATCGATAAGCCCCTTTCTCTCCTCGAAGTCCTTACATTTAATGTAGAACATGTGGGCATTGTGAACGCACTCTTTTGGAACGTAAGGCAGTTCGATAAGGCCCTTCTCCTCAAGAGGCTTAAGTGCCTCGTAATATCTGTTGTAGTGATTTAATCTGTCGGCATTGATCTCATCTGCCATCTGCAGCTGAGCATAGAGGTAAGCTGCGTTCATGTCACTTGGAAGATAGGATGAACCGGGCATGATCCAACTGTACTTATCAACCTTGCCAAGCTTATAAAGGGTTCTGTTGGTTCCCTTTTCTCTGATGATGATGGCGTTATCAACATAGGTCTCATCGCGAAGAAGAAGTGCTCCGCCCTCGCCCATGCTGTAGTTCTTGGTCTCGTGGAAGCTGTAGTTACCGAAATCTCCGATGGCACCGAGAGCCTTGCCCTTGTAGGTTGCCATAACGCCCTGGGCAGCATCCTCGATAACAAAGAGATTGTGCCTCTTTGCAATGTCCATGATGGTGTCCATCTCACAGCCTACTCCTGCGTAGTGCACAGGAACGATGGCTCTTGTCTTTGATGTGATCGCCTGCTCGATTTTTGTTTCATCAATGTTCATGGTGTCAGGTCTGATGTCGACAAAGATAACCTTGGCCCCTCTGAGAACAAAAGCATTGGCAGTTGAAACGAAGGTGTAGGAAGGCATGATGACTTCATCACCCTCTTTGATGTCTGCCAGGATTGCTGCCATCTCAGTAGCGTGAGTGCAGGAGGTTGTAAGAAGCGCTTTTGTTACTCCTGTCTTTTTCTCGATCCACTCGTTGTCTTTTGCTGTGTATGGGCCATCTCCGCAGATCTTCTGGTTCTCCACACACTCTTTTATGTAGTCAAACTCTTTACCTGTGTAGGGTGGTACATTGAAATTAATACGCATAAATTATTCCTCCAAGGCCGGAACCTCTACCGGTCAGTCTTTTTTCTTAAACACGATAAGCTTGCTGATGATGTAATTAAGTACTATTACAATAAAGGTTGCTCCAAGTTTTACAGGCATCTCCGGGAACTTCATCAGTGTAACGAAGATAAAGATCAGGCCATCTTCAACTACAAGCGTAAACAGTCTTCCGGCGGTAAAGGATCCGGCCTGCTTGAGGAAGTCCTTTTTGTTATCAACTTTTCCGTCAAATACCCATGTTCTGTTTGTAAAAAACTGAAAAGCCACGCAAATAACCCAGTCGATAGTGTTATTTACGATTGGATTGAGGTGCATTACGCCCTCACCCATAAACCAGAACAGGAAGATGCTGAGGAAGAATGTGAGTCCTCCGAAGAACAGGTACAGAAGACCTTCCTTATATTTCTTGTAAAAAGGTTCGAATATATTCAGAACCGGCAGTGACATGATCCTGTCAAAAATATCTTTCTTTGGTGTTTCATTTGATTCCATTTTCATAACTCCTATTTGTTACTGCTAAAAACAATAAATCTATCATTCTCAAAGACCTTATTATAATCGTGATTAACAATATAGTCCATCAAAATGTCATATTTCTCATCTATATTGGCATACTCAGCAAGGTCTTTTCCCAGGATAACCGCAGGTGTATCCCCGGATGTACTAAGCTCCATAAGCTGATCGTCAAACTTGGATGTCGAATAGCTGTCAAGATCCGGCCATACGGTATCGATAGCAGGCTCCATATCCAGGATGTATGAAAGTCCCGGAACTCCGCCAAATAGAAGGACCTTGTCCTGTAAAAGACCTTCATCCTTGAGCGCAGCATACAGCTCATCCAAAGTAGCTGCATTCTCTTTAGTTGTCTTCATCCCCGAAACCTTCGGAATGCTGCAGTAGGCATCTCTCTTACTTCCATCCACAGCATCCATAAAAGCAAAGCTGAAATGGAAGATGATACCCTGAATGATCAGTACCGTGATGACCATTGATATCATGGCCTGCCAGGCGAAATGGTACTGAGCCTGTCCCACTCTCTGCATCAGCCTTCTCATGAGCCAAAGTGCCACCGGCGCAGCGATAAAAAGATTGTTGATAACAGGGAACGTGTAATTGTTGCTTCCAAGGGGCGTTATGAGAATTATCATAAGCGCCGCAAAAGCAAGAGTCTGCTCCTGCCTGCTTCCGTTTAAAACTCCCGTGCTTCCGATGATGCACAGGATCAGCGCGATGATAACAAACATCATGGCTGCCTGGAAGACGCTGTCATAATAGTGATAATTTCTTGTAAATACTCCTCTTGAGAAATAGAACTTAACAACTACGAAAAGCCCTGCGATGTACAGGATCTTTTTTACCAGAACATATCTGTCCGGAAGGAGCATGAACATGATGATTCCGGCAGCTATGCAAGGAAGCATGATAAACATGTCCGTGGCGGTATTAAAATACGCGTCAATGATGGAACTTAGCATTCCACTTGCTGTATAGTCAGAGGCCTTCTCGGTCATTCCAAAAAGGCTTCCTATCATCTCAAAGTAAGCACCGGGGCCATAGAGTCCCACAATTCCGATAAAGGGAATCAAAAGGCCTGCGATGTATCCGGCGATACAGATAAGGGTCTTTATCAAAGTCTCCAAAAATTTGCCGTGAGTTATAAATGCGTAGAACCACAAAACCAGTATCATTGCTGCTTCTACTACATTTGGAAAGCGCGCCATTACGCTCATTCCAAAGCATACTCCGGCAAGGACAAGAAAGATGTTCTGTCTCTTCCACTCGAAGATTCCAATCAGCAAAAGAAGTGTTCCCAGTGTGAAGAACAGGTAAGTCAGATAGTTGTACATGATAACCCTGGGGCACCAGCACAGGCTCTCTGCGATGAATTCACCGATGAAGATCATCCAGCCCGGCATCCACTTCTGCAGAAGATAATAGGGCAAAAGAGCTATCAGACTTATTACAAAGCTGCAATACACGCTCATTCCAAGCATTGTCCCTGCAAAGGGCAGGTGCATGAACAGCCTTCCCAGGACATTGCTAAGAAATGTGGACAAAGCCCACATGGGATCTATGCTTCCAAGAAACTCGTAATTGGAAAGGCCGTAGGTTGTGTCTGTTATATCCAGGCCCAAATTAAGGCCAATAAGCGGATACAAGAGAAGGATCACAGGAAATACGTACTTTTCCAGCGGAGCCTGGTACTTTTTTAAATTAAGGAAATAGCTTCTAAAGTTTCTCAATCCAGCTCCTCGTCCAGCTTTCTTACCTGTTTAAAAAGCCAGGTGTCATGAAGGACTCTTCCCACATAGTCAAAGATCATCTTTCTGATCCAGTCCACAAAAATACCTGCCAAGAATACAATGAGTATCGACCTTATCGCATGCCAGGCAAACAGCGGAACACTGTAGGTCGGAACGCTTCCCAATAGGCTTTCCATCCACTCTACCCATCTGTCCCTGATCTCCACATGCATATGAAGAAGATATACGCCAAAGGTAAGAGGGCCAAGGAACCTTACAACGTCGGCGGCCTTATTCTCTCTCATCTTGAAGAACCTGAAGAAGGAGAACAGTCCCAGGGAACCTGTCAGCGTAAAGAAGAAGTTCAGGTTAAAGGGCACTTCCTGGAAATGAGCAAATCCGCCCCAGTTATAGTTTATGTAGTAAAGAGATATGCTCATGGTTGCTATGATCGCACAGGATATCACAAATACCAGGGCGCTGTTTCTTGCGTTGTAGAAAAGAACCACATCATACTTGCGTATATACGCCGCTATGAGATAGAGGCAGATAAACCATCCGTAGTCATATCCGAACTTATCCGTAGGGAAAAGAACCGGAACCACACTCTTTATGAAACAGAACCAGGTAAGGAGAAGAAAGATCACTGCCCTCATCTGTTTTCTTGAAAGCTTCTCAACAGCTGCGTTCATGACAGGTGCAAGGATGTACATGATCACATAGGCTGTCACAAACCAGTAATGCTCGGAAGAAATCGGGAAGATGTATTCCACGATCTTGTACATGGAGTTATATCTTACTCCTGAAGATGCCCCTACAGCCTGCATCACAAGGGATATGATCAGTGTGTAGAAGTACACCTGACAGATCAAAGTGATGATACGGCTGAGTTTCACCTTTCCTTTTGAGAGGAAGTATCCGCTTATCAGTACATAGACATTAAGGCCTGTTATCGCAAAGGCCTCCATGATATTTGCAAATAAATTTACAGCTGTAGCAGGAATTCCAAGCTGAAGAAGCACCTCTGCGTGTATGTTGTAATGCAGGGTCAGGATCATCAGCATCGCAATGACTCGTAAAAGCTCAAAGCTTGGATTTCTCTTTTTTACAGACAAAGAATTACCTTCCATAACTCCTCCAAGGCCTTACTTAAGTGTGGCCTTACCCTCTCCAATACTGTAGATCATGTCGCACTTCTCAATGGTCTGAAGCCTGTGGGCGATAATGACTAAAGTCTTCCTTCCGTGAAGTCTGTTGATGGAATCCATGATGGCTGCCTCGGTGTCATTATCCAGGGCAGATGTGGCTTCATCAAGAACCAGAACCTCTGGGTCTTCAAAAAGAGCTCTTGCAATACCGATCCTCTGGCGCTGTCCACCTGAAAGACGAATACCCCTTTCGCCTATCTGTGTGTCGAGCCCCTCAGGAAGCTCTTTTACAAACTCATCAAGAGCTGCTTCCTTAAGTGCCTGCCAGACCTTGTTATCATCTATTTCATCATCGGGAACGCCAAATGCCACGTTCTTTCTGATGGTTGAATCCGTCATAAAGATTGTCTGTGGAATATAGCCTATGTTCTTAAGCCATCCCTGATAGTTGGTGTTTACGTCTACGCCGTCAGCCAGGATCCTTCCGTTCTCGGGCTCAAGGAGTCCAAGAAGTACGTCGACGATTGTTGTCTTACCTGCTCCGGAGGTTCCAACGATACCAACAGACTTGCCAACGGGTATCTCCATGGTAGCCTTATCCAGGATGAGCTTGTCTGTTCCGGGATACTTGTAGGTGATATCCTCCATCCTGATGGTCTTAGTCACAGGGAGCTTGGTAACTGCAGTCTTAACACGATAGTCATCGCTGTTGTAGGAGATTGACTCATCGTGGATCTCCATCTGGAGATTGTCGCTTACATTGTCAAGGAAAGGCTCAAAATATGCGATGGATGTCAGGTAGTTGTTGATCCTGTTGGCACTGGGCAAAAGACGCGCTGCAGCAGCTGCAAGGACAGTGAGCTGAGGAAGGAGCGTTGTGATGCTGGTTCCTGAGAGCATAACTACAAGCATATATCCAACCATTCCTGCGATGGCGATGGTTTCGATAAGAAGCCTTGGTGTTGAGTTGTAGAGATTGTACTTCTGAACGGCATTAACATAGCCTGCTCCGCAGTCTGCGTAGCCGTTGATAAAGTAGTTCTCTTTATTGGCAACCTTGATCTCTTTTATTCCTGTTACAGACTCGTAGATCCACTTGTAAAGTCCGCTGTAGTAATCCTGGTTATCCTGTCCTGCCTTGACCATTACGGGCTTGATGAAGTACTTGATGACAAGGAGCACGATAACAAGAAGAGTTGCTATTGTCAGTGTCATCCTGGCATCCTGACTAAGGAGGATAGCTACCAGGCAGACAAATACTATGATCTCACTGATAAGCTGAAGGCAGCTGAGGATCAAGGCGTAGAGGTTATTAACATCTGATGTGATGTTCCTCTGGATTACCGTTGTGTCAGCGTTTAGATAATACTCATAAGGACGCTGCATGAAATTGATCATCATGCGCCTTGAGGTTGCGAACTGATTGGTATATACAAACCGAAGCTGAACCACATTCATGAAATACAGGAATACGTTCTTGATGACAAAGACAAGAATCAGCGCCACCATTATAAGAGCCGCCAGCTGGGTTGTACTGCTTAGATTAAAGAGATTGTAGACGCCTGATAAGATCTTGCTCTCCTCTACCTTCTGGGGATCAATGACAACTTGCATAACAGGTGCTATCATCGCGATGCCCAGAGACTCCAGGACGCCACCGATGAGCATGAGAATTACTATGCCCACCATCTGTCTCTTTTGCTTCTTATCAAGAAGCACTTTTAATTTGCTGATAATCTTACGCATTAAGCTTTAGTTCCTTCCTGACAGACTGCTTCTGAGATCTCTGTAGAACCACAGCAGCCTGTAGTATATATAAAAGAATAAATGGGACTTCATCTGAAATCCTATGAGTTTCCTCTCCTCAGGATGTATCTTTTCCAAATAATAACGGTTGTTTTGAAAATTCGGAAAGGTCTCTTTCATCTCTTTTCCAAGAGCCTTGCAAAAATTATAACATCCTTTAATTTTGTATCTTTTTGGCATGGCTGAGAACAATGTGTTGACATAAAATAACACAGTGTACTGAAATTCTATCTCCGGAAGATAGTCTTCATAGTAGCCATTTTCCTTGGCCTCGGACACTATCATCCTTCCGGCTACCATTCGGTCCTCGAGGTTCTTTTTTGAAATACTGTGGACCGTTGATGAATCGTGCTGATAGTAAAAATAAAGAGGCTCCTGTATGTACTCAAAGTGCTTAGCTCTCGTCATCCAGGTGTTGCTGACCGCATTGTCCTCGTAGAAGATGTCTTCAGGGAAGATATCAACTTTATCCTTAGTTCCGGGTTCATAGTCCCCCAGGATAAGTTCCCTTTTATATACCTTGACCACAAGACTTCCGGTCTCGATAAGGAGCTTCTGGTATCTCTCTTTGTCCATGACTCCTGTCTGTTCAAAGTTATTGTTGTGGACGATCTCGCCGACCTTGAAGCTGTGTTCATGGGTCAGGTTGTAGTCACATCCCACCATATCGGCGCCGGTCTCTTCGGCCTTACCGATCAGCCTCTCATAGTAGTCCGGAACAACCCAGTCATCGGCATCGATAAAGCCGATCCACTCGCCCTTTGCCCCGGCAAGTCCTATGTTCTTGGCTCCGCCCTGATGACGGTTCCTGTCGGAGGCAATAGCAATAAATCTGTCAGGGTATCTGTCCTGATAGGACCTTAAGATCTCCAAAGAGTTATCCGTGGAGCAGTCATCTACAGCGATTATCTCAAAGCTCCCGGGCTCCATGGTCTGATTAACCAGACTGTCCAGGCAGTACTCCAGCTTTCCATCCGCCGCCATATTATAAACCGGTACGACAATACTTAGTTTGATCATATTCTCCCCGTAAACTTGCCTCTCAAACAACAAAGGAAGCATCGGCCACTTAAAGACCAGGTGCTTCCGATTAGTCTGAATTTCTGTATTTATCAGTGATCTACTGCTTCACTGAGTCTGTTTCTGATATCCTCTACACTCATCCACTCAGTGTTGTTACCTGAGCTGTAGTAGAATCCGTCGGGAACTCTCTTTCCGCCGGGAGCAGGAACGATCTCGTGAGAGAAGGAAACCTGAGGATATACGATGAAGTGCTTATCATACTCATAAGTATTAGGAGCATCTTCCTTGGTAACCATAACTTCATCAAGCTTCTCACCGGGTCTTATGCCAACTTCCTTGGTTCCGATGCCGGGGCACATAGCCTCAGCCAGGTCCTTGATGTTGAATGAAGGGATCTTGCTTATGAAGGTCTCTCCGCCCTTAGCCTCTGCAAGAGCCTTAAGAACCAGCTCAACGCCTTCGGGAAGGCTGATCCAGAATCTTGTCATACGATAATCGGTGATAGGAAGCTCTTTTTCCCCTTTCTCAATAAGGCTCTTGAAGAAAGGAATGATGGAGCCACGACTTCCGGCAACATTTCCGTAACGGACGATTGAGAAGTTGATGTCCTTGGAACCTGCGTATGCATTAGCTGCGATAAAGAGCTTGTCTGAAACCATCTTGGTTGCACCGTAGAGGTTTACAGGATCAACAGCCTTATCTGTAGAAAGAGCTACAACTCTCTTAACACCTGTCTTAAGTGCTGCATTTATTACGTTCTGAGCGCCGTTTATGTTGGTCTTGATGGCTTCATCAGGGTTATACTCACAGGCAGGAACCTGTTTGAGCGCAGCAGCATGAACGATGTAATCAACATTCTCGCAAGCTCTCTCAAGTCTTGCCTCATCTCTTACATCGCCGATAAAGAAACGCATCTTGTCAGCGTTATCCTTGTATATTTTCTCATTAGACATAGTGAACTGCTTGAACTCGTCCCTTGAATAGATTATGAGCTTCTTGGGATTGTAATGCTCAAGAACATACTGAGTAAAGCAGTGTCCGAAAGAACCTGTTCCACCTGTAACCAGGATCGTCTTATTATCAATAATTGATCTTTCCATTTTAACTCTCCATAAATATTGTTTTTATCTCATGACATTCATAGTCACTCTATATCATATACTAATGAGACGCAAAGGTCAAAAGAGCTGTTCCCATCACTTAACTTCATAGGTAGTCCACATATCTTCAGTAAATACACTGCTCATGGTGCTGAGCTTCTTGCAGCTGTCAAACAGATTCTCGAAAGCTTCTTTCTGAAGCTCGTCATCAGCTGCATAGAGAATGATCTTATCCGCACCGGTAACTGCCGGGTCTGTGATCTTAGCAAGGTTCTCCTCATCCATGTAAAAGACCTTTGGATACTCTAAAAGCTCATCCGTAAGCCTCCATACATTCTGAGGGGTCTTTGGATTGAACATGACCACCGCAACTTCATCAGAGTTCTCCGCAGCGTAAGCAATCTTTTCTGTATCCTCAGGATAGAGGAACAAAACGCTCTTATCGCTTAAATGTCCCTTTAGTAAAAGAGCTATCAGAATTGCTCCCATTGCATAGATGAGTGCTTTGTTGCCCATATCACTCAGAACGTAATAAACATCCATAAAGATCAGCAATATCAGAAGCGAATAGATCGGCATCTCATATCTGTTTGATGCACTTCCTACAAGAAGAGCAGTCTTTGATGTCAAAAGGAAATACCCCAGCGATGCAAGCGTAAGTATTATGATCTCAGGCCTTGGAGTCGTCTTTCCTTCCTTCTTTACCCTCTTTTTCGAAGTTATCTTAAGGAGCAGGCCCATAAAAATGATAAGTACAATTATAAGCAGGCCTCCGGCAAACACGAAGTCATTAAACAGCCCCGTAAAGAAAGATAGCCTCATCCAGGTATTAGCAAGGTCAAAGAGGCTTCCCGAAGCATCTCCTCCGCGATATCCTCCAAACATATGCCTGGGAGCTGACGGATATGTAAGGACCGCAAGTGCGAGACTTACAGCACAGCCGGCAACATATGTAAGGCCCATCTTTATGTCTTTTCTGAAAAAGACAATCCAGACGGTAGTAAGAAATCCGATTCCCACAAAGAAAAAGATGTAGAAGTACTGGATCAAAAAGCCGATGTAGGAGGTGATCATTATCGGAAGAAGGCTCTTAAGCACAAAGTCCTTGATCTCCAGGCTGTTGTTGTCAAAGTCCTGTATGAGCTTTATATGAAACAGCGCACAGGCGATCAGCGCTGCTCCGAGCCAGGCATACATTCTGATGAGCATATTGCAGGATACGGTCTGAGGATTGAGCCCCCAGAACAACAACACCGCCACCTCTACAGGAAGCGGAACCTTAAGCCTTTTCATAAGCAGGCAAAGAAGCACAAATGCCACCACAAAGGCCAGCAGGTTTGTTATAAGCCCCGTCCACTTGGTGAATTGTCCCGGAACAAAACTGCAGAGCGTGTGGAACAGGAAATAATAAAAGGGCGGATGCACATCCCAGGACTGAACCAGCTTGACCATTCCGTAGTTAAAGCCCTCTCCCGGCTTAACAGCAAACTCATCCAGCACAGATTGCCTCTCCTGCCACTCCCTGTCCGGCTGAAACAGTCCTATGCTTCTGTTACTTGAGTAGTAGGTATAGTATTCATCCTCGTGATATCCCGCCTTCTGAGTTCCGTAGAAAATGCTCAGAGCCAGCGAGATGATCAAGATAAAGCCAAATATATATTTTTTCATTATCAAAGTCCCCGAATCCGAGCATGAAGAGTCCTTACTCCCTTAGGAGTCACGGTCAGAAGCGTCAAATATACCTTCTGCTTAGCGGTAAGATACTTATTGGTGAGCATCCTTCCAAAGCCGGATCTTAGATCCGACACAACCTTTTTGTAAAAAGAATTATCTGCCGTCATCTTAGAAATCGGGATATGGAGCAGATAGTCGAGCCTTTGCACAAAGCCGAACCTGTAGGCCACAGGCACAAGCTCCGGGCTGCTCTTTTTGACAAGATCAAGGGCCACATCGGCGTTTCTTACGATATCCGTAAATACCGGTGGGAAATAGTCCTTATCCTGAGCCTTTTTCCTTGAGTTGGAACCTGTCCTGTAAAAGACATGGTAGGTAGCCTCCGGAAGAAGGACGAGCTTATTTACCTTCTGAAGCATATGGATCATCAGGTAAAAGTCCTCGTTGAGCTCCCCTTCGGGAAATCTCATATCCTCAGTAAAGAGCTCTCTTTTTGTGAGCTTGGTGCAAAAAGACGCATCTCCTGTGTGCATAAGAAGGGTCCTCAGATGTTCAGCAGGTGTTATCTCTTTTTCCTTATCAAATCTCTCGAGGACATCCGGGAGCTTATCACCGCTTTCGGATATCTCGTCTCTGGCGATCTGTATCATGTCAGCTCCGGTACGCATTGCAGCTTCCATCATGGAGCTGTACATGATTCCGGAAATATAGTCATCGCTGTCAACAAAACCAAGGTAGTCCCCTGTCGCAGCATCTATTCCGACGTTTCTTGCGCTGCTGGATCCGCCGTTTTTCTTATGGATAACCTGAACGTTGCTGTATTTATCAGCAAGTTCATCGGCCTTTTTAGGCGTTCCATCAGTGGAACCGTCATCCACCACGATTATCTGAAGAAGGTCCTTTGGATAGTCCTGCGCAGCTACCGAATCCACGCATTTCTCCAGGAGATCCTCTATGTTATAGGCAGGTATGATAACCGATATGCTTTTGCTAAAATCAGGCATCTGCCACCTCCCGTGCTTTCATCTGTTTGTATAGGTCATATCCAACAAGCATTATTATGACCAGATTCATAAGTGCCATGAGCCACATGTTCTCCACTGTAGTCCCAAACAGGAACTTGGAATAAGTCACAATGGACACAAACTGCATCATGACAAGAGCGATCAGTCTCTTATAGCTTGTAACTGCGTATGCGACAGCGATTACTTCCGGAAGATATCCATACCTCTCGTGCATGACCGGAAGAGTGAAAAGAGCTGTCTCTATCGTAAATATTGCAAGTGTTATTATAAAAAGTCCGTTTACACCAAACTTCCTGTTTCTGACGTAATAAGCGACAAAACCCAGTATGGCTATGGCTGCCACTGTAGCTGAAGCTATTATGAGCTTTCTCGTCTCAAGATTTAGCCTGGGATTCACCACCATGAATATACTTGGGTAGTTCATGGTTAGAGAACTATAAGTGGAAACCTGCTTCCCATAGATGGATATAAGCTCGGCAAAACTTCTTCCGGCGATAATTGCAGGTATCATGGTGACAAAAAGAACCACCGGAATCCAGAAAATATATCGTGCTTTAATTTTGTCTTTAAACCACATTATTATCAGGAGCGGAACGATAAATATCGCCTGTTGTTTAAAGGAGTATCCCAGCGCAAGATAGATGAACACCCTGTTATTATTACCCTTAAGTGCATGAAGAAGGGATAAGAGCACAAAAGCTGTGTAGATGGAATCACACTGTGCCCAGGCTGCGCTGTTCAAAACCACAGTTGGGAGGATCATTACTCCTCCAAAAGCCATAACCGACTTCTGTACATTGCCCTCTGTAACGTGGTAGGCAATCCTGAAGATAGTCATGGCACAGATAACATCAAAAATAACCGATACCGTCTTTATCAGATGTATGTCTTTCCCGGCGATATAGTGAAGCAGAACGATCACATACTGGTACATGCAGCCATAGTTGATGGTGCTCGCATCGCTCACAAAGGGCGTTATTCCAAGATACCCGATTCCTCCGGCCCTGTGACACTCCTCCATCCAGTGGGAGAGAAAGTGATAGTAATCCCCCGACTCAAAGTCATACAAAGGAAGCCTTATGGCTATTCCAAGGCCTAACATAAACACCAGGAAGAACAGATCAACCATTCTTAACCTGATGTCCTTTAGTTTTATTTCGCTGTCCAAAACATCATCTAAAATGTTCATTTAGGTACTCACTCCAAGTGGTTTTTCTCCTTGAGAGTCCTGGAAAATCCGGGAGGTGCAATGACCATTGCAGGGCTCATAGGACCATTATCTGTAGCAACCGGAGTCTTTCCACTCTTAAGTTCTCTGCAGAATCTGATAAGCTCTTTTGCTGCATTCTTTGCATTCCACTTGTTATTTATTGTTTCCATGGCAGCTGTGCCCATGGGCTTTATTACATCCGGATGGTCAAGAAGGAATCTTACCTTGTGCTCAAAGTCCTCATAACTGCCATCTTTGTAACTAAGACCGTTCTTGCCGTCTTCAATGAGGAACGGAACACTGCCGGCTTCCCTTGATGCTACAACAGCGCATCCGCTCTGCATGGCTTCGTTCACAACAGCTCCCCAGCCCTCGAGATAATTACTTGTGAAAAGAAATATATCCGCACCTCTCATATAGGCGAGAACCTCCTCAGGAGTTTTACCGCCGGTGAGATTAACTGATGCTTCAAGGCCAAGCTCTTTTACCATATCTGTGAGTCTCTCCTTAAGGGGACCATCGCCCACGATATCCATGGTAAAATCAAAGCCCGCAGCCTGTAGCGCAGCTGCGACCTTAACTGCAAACTCAGGGTGTTTTAGGTCAATAAGCCTTCCGGCCCAGCAAAGGCGTTTTTTATCTCCGCCTCTTTGGGCTACTGCCTCACTACCTGCTGCATCAGGGAAATATCCCCATTTCAGCATCTTGCCGGGGAAGCTCCTTATCAGGTTAAAGTCTGACGCCACATAAGCTCCGGTGCAGAGGAGATAGACCGGTTTGTTCCTGAACTTAAAGTGCTCATTGTACTTTTTCATAAGACCGCGCGGGCTTATGAATTTCCACTGTCCTTCTCTGTAAATTCTCTCACTGACACGGAAAGAGAGCTTACCGGAGGAGAGTCTTTCCTGCTCCACATCCCAGATGCGGTCCTCAGTCCAGCCAAAGAGAACAACGTCAGAATTAAGGATAAGGTCTTTTGCCCGCTCCTCTTCCTCGTAGTAGCGCACCACGAAGGAAAGGGCTTTGTCATCGAATCCCCAGCCCATATTGAGGCGCTTCTCCTCCATAGGTATGGTCTGGATAAAGAAAAACTCCACATCATCGCCCATTTCGCTCATGGCCTTGCAGAAAGGCAGCTGGTGGTGATTTATGTAGTTGGAAACAAATGTTATCCTCAATTCGTCTTACCCTTGTCTGTCGTCGATGTCTTTGTAGATCTCAATGAGTCTTTTAAAGTTGGTATCAGCGTTGTGAGTGATCCTTGCATGGGCAGCTGCATTATCTCCGTAAACTGCCGCAATAACAGGCTCGTCCCATATCTGAAGGATTGCTCTTGCTATATCATCAACATTGCCCTTTTCAAAGAGAACGCCGTCCTTATTCTCGGATACCATGTCGGGGATTCCGCCGATTCTCGAAGCTGCTATCGGCACGCCAAGGAGCATGGCCTCTCCAAGAGAATTGGGTGAGTTTTCAATAACCGAAGGGCAGACGAAGACGCTACACTTAAGAAAACGCTCCTTCATCTCCTGGTCAGTCAGCATTCCAACCATGGTGACTTTCTTTTTAAGGTGTCCTCTGGAAATCAGGCTCTTTATATACTTGCCGTAGGCACTGGCTCTCATGAAGTACGGGTATTTGCTCTCGCCCTTGCCGATGATATTGTTACCGGCCACATAGAGATGAGCGTCCGGATACTTCTCTAAGATCTTGGGCATTGCGTTTAATACAAAATGGAAGCCCTTAAGCGGATAATCTCCCTGAGAGAGAAAAATAGTGTGGGGCTCTGCCTTCTTTTCACTCCACTTGCCCATGTAAAAACATGGTCTCATGGTCTCGTTCATGTGATAATATCTGGCCTCGGGATTGATCTTTTCTATCTCGCTCTTGTCAAATGAAGTTCTTCCGGTGATATTGCCGGCAAGCATGATGGCTTCTCTCTCATGCTCCCCGCGGATCTTATACTTTTCCTGCTGATGCATGATGGAGTCATCCTTAAGTCTGTCCCTTAAAGTTACGGTTCTCTGAACTTCTTCCGGGATGTCAGCCATATACTCCCTTGCGATAACACTGCAGACACCCTGAATGCCCAGAAGAACTCTGTTTGGATTTCCGAAAGCTCTTATCATTGCCAGAGTATGCGGAAACTCAGTACCAAAGATGTGGACCACATCAGGCTTAAAATCATCCAATATAACATGGAACCTGTTCTCAACTGTTCCGTCGTAGATCTCGGGATGATTTAAGTCCTCCCTGAAACCATAATAAGTAATGCCGTCTATTTCCTCGCTGGATGAGGCAATACTGCCTTCAGCGGGAAAACATACGGCCAGAGTGATCTTTTCGTCGTCCTTTTTCTGTTCCTTTATTCTGTTAAGACAGCCTGTAAGCCACCCCTCTCTTACCGAATAAGGCAGATCATGGGCTATGGCGTAGGCAGGAAGCATGATGTTACAAAGCCAGAGTACTCTCAAATCTATTACCCCTTATTTTCCCTTTTTGCCCCTCAGTGCATAAATGAGGTTCTTTACAGCATTGTAAGGACCTGAAGTTACTTTGTTTGAAGCTATCAGAGTGCGGAGTGAAGACAGCGTAAGTATCCTCAAAAGGTCATACTTCTTTATCTTGGACGCAGGAAGGTACATCGCAATTATCTCCTTGCGCTCCTTCTCTGATATCTTAAGGTTCTGGGCAGAATAGCCTCCGCCCTCATAGTCAGTGATTATGACCGGCATATACACCGTCTCTGCCTTCTCTCTGTAGAAGCACCTAAGGAACTGTTCATAGTCAGCTCTTACCTTGTACTTAAGGTCAAAGGGATTTCTGCAGATAAGGCGCTCATCGTAAAAGCAGGCCTGGTGTGATGGCACATTTCTATAGCAGGCGTAGTCATCCATCTTGGGATTTGAAGCTACCTTACTTCCTGCGGAGCAATCAAAGATATCTCCGTAGTATATTACAGGAAGTGTGGTGCCTTCTCTGAGATTCCTCTCTACGATATGCCTGTGCACATCCCTGAGCACATTCTCATTTCTGAACAGGTCTCCGCAGTTTAAGAAGAACACGTAAGATGGGCTCTCTCCCACCTTAAGCTCCCCATCCAGGGAGGAGCAGGCTATATTCATGGCGTGATAGATGCCGTTGTCACAGCTCTCCATCAGTGTGATCTTGCCGGGATTCTCATCCCCTGCCTTGCTGACAGGATATGCTGCCTTCAGCTTCTCAAGTGATCCGTCGGTAGACATTCCGTCTTTTACAAGTATCCTGTAGTCCGTAAAGGTCTGCCTGTTAACACTCTCAACAGTCCTAAGGAGCTTGTCCCCCGCGTTATATGAAACGACAATTATTGTAAAAAATGGCTTCTTCATAGCTTTCTCCCATGCCTGACTCCGCTGCAAAGTAGCTTATAGCAGTGCATTAGTCCCAATTCTTTGCACATTTCATTTTTGTTTTTAAAAAGAAATCTAAATCCAAGTATCATAGCCATCTTCCCGTAAAGGAAATGGTAGAGTACTCCTCTGTCGAAGAAGAATTTCTCATCCTTGTAGCCCTTAAACCAGGTGGATTCGCCCTTGCGCTCTTTACCTATAGCTACAGGAGTCCTGTAAATTGCAAGTCCGGCCTTCAGAGCGTCATGTAAAAAGAGAGAATCCTCTCCGTTCATATATGGCGCTCCGCCTCCAAACAAAAGCGAATACCTGACGCCTGTGTCAATAAGTTTCTGCCTTCTTGCACATATTGCATAAGCCGGATATCTGCCATAGTTACGCCAATTAACCCTGGCAAAATCCGTGTTCCAGTAAGTTTCCCTGCCCTCCTGAGCCTTGACGTTAAATAATAAGATGTCAGCCTCCGGATGCTTATCAAACTCTGCGATCACCTTCTGAACATACCCATCGTCATAGACAATGTCGTCATCACCGAACTGTATCAGCTCGTGGTCAGCATTTTGAAGGGCTGTATTTCTTGAAAGGCCAACGCCCTTTTCGGCCCTGCAGATGACCCTGGCTTTGTAATCCTTAAATTCCTGTATGTAATCCTGCCTTTCGCCCGACTTATCAGCGTCATGGTCCTCACCGATAAGCTGGTTGACTATGACAGCATCGCAGTCCAGGTTCATGTTCCCGATAAGCTCTTCAGGATCCTTGTTAACGGCAGATATTAAGATTTGCAGTCTCTCGTTGGACATACCTGACTCCATCATGAGTTCTTCTGTGCTGTAGTCTGATTCTCCTCAACGCCCTCTGTACTGTCGGGAGTAAAGAGGATCTTGACGGTGAGAAGCATCAGCTTAATATCCAGCCAGATCGAGTAGTTTTCGATATATGTAAGGTCAAGCTTTAATTTGTCATAAGGTGTGGTGTTATATTTGCCGTAAACCTGTGCATATCCGGCAAGTCCGGCCTTAACCTTCATTCTGAATGCAAACTCAGGCATTTCCTCAAGGTACTGCTTGATGATCTCGGGACGCTCAGGTCTTGGTCCTATAAAGGACATGTCTCCCATCAGGATGTTAAAGAGCTGTGGAAGCTCATCAATCCTGCAGGAGCGGATGAATTTTCCAACCGGTGTTATTCTTGAATCGTTCTTGGCAGCAAGTCTTGCAACACCGTCTTTCTCAGCGTCGACTCTCATGCTCCTGAACTTCATGATCTTAAATTCCTTCATGCCCTTGGTGCAACGGATCTGCTTGTAGAGAACCGGTCCTTTATCATAGCACTTAATAACAATAGCTGTTACAAGCATGATGGGAGATGAAAGGATTATAAGAACGAGAGATATCAATATGTCAAAAAGCCTCTTGATAGCTCTCTGCTCAATCTTAATGGAGTACTCTCTAAGGAGAAGCACCGGTGTATCAAAGAGATGAAGCTGGGATGATCCCTTTAAAAGAACATCCGTTATCTTGGGCATTACATATATTCTGATATTTCTGCCATAGCAATACTTAACGAGGCCATTCCTGAACTGACTTGGTACATCCCAGATAACAACACCGTCATATTTGCCAAGGCACTCTTTATATACCGCATCGATTCCTTCGGAGATATTGATCTTCTTGGCGATGTGGTACTTATCTTTTCTGGTGTTGAACTTGGTTACGATATCATCGACAGGATATTCTCCGCTGACAAGAAGCAGCTCTCTGGGCGGGAATATATGCATATAAATTGCATTTGTTATGTATGCCCACACAAACGCGATCAAAAGCTGGAAAAGGAAGATCACAAAGATCGGTGGAACCTGAACCAGCCAGTTGTTCAAAAGTGAAATCTGGAAATAGGAAATGAAATTGACCATGAACAGTGCAAATATCTGTGAGAAGAACACGTCCATGGGTCTTAAGTAGCCAATCTTCAGTCCGCCGTAAGTGTTTGAGAAAAACAGCAGCAGAATGAAATAGATGGCAAGAATAAGAAGGTGTCCACGGAAATAGAGCTTAAGTCCGTTACCAAGCGCATATCCGTCCACACTTACACGAGGTCTTGAAACCTCGGGATAGTATACATTAAACCAGAACCATGCATATACAGCTGTCTGCATACACAGTCCAATAAATCCCAACATCAAAACAAGGATTCTCTTTTTTGATTCTCTTTGTTTCATACTCTTCCCGCGGCAGTTAGACCCTTCGAAGGGTCGCTCTTACTGCCCATCCTCCAAAATAAAATAATGACCCGACCACAGAAAGGCCTGCGATATTTCTGTACAGGAACCATATCCTTCTTATGGCCTCCAGCTTATTAGAAGACAACGACTTTGCCGGTCTTCTGTAAATAGCCAGATTCTCATCAAGACCGTATGCCTCGTACCCACTCTTTAAGATCCTCCACCAGGTGGCGGTATCTTCACTGGGGACATTGGGCATATGGATTATCTCCATATCAATCTTCTCGGTATCAAACATCACCGTGGTGGTGAAGATTATTGTCCTTGAAAGTGCCTGTTTGTACTTAAGAACCGGCGGCACATGAACAATCTTACCTGTAGGGTTAGCTTTCTCATCGCCAAACTCATAGGCGTGGAAGCAGAAAGCTGCGCCGGTTTTCTCCATGTATGCTACCTGCTTCTCAATCTTATCTGGCATCCATACATCATCTGCATCAAGAAAGGCGATAAATCTTCCGGAAGAAGCATCAATACCGGTGTTTCTGGCTTCAGCCGCCCCCTGATTGACCTTCTTTCTGATAAGGCGGATTCTTTTACCCTGCTTTTTGATGTAATTCTCGATGATCTCAGCGCTGTTATCTCTGGATGCATCATCCACCAGAATAAGCTCCCAGTCCTTATAGGTCTGGCCACAGACCATATCCATGGTCTTCTCTATGTAGTTTGCTGCGTTATAGACCGGAACGACAATGCTGACCATCACAGCTCCTCTTTAACTATATATAAGGGACGTTTCTTGACTTCCAGGTAGGTCTTGGACAGGTATTGTCCAACGATTCCCACGCTAAAGAGCTGAATGCCACTTATAAACAAAATTATGCATACCATGGAAGCCCATCCCACGGTATTATTGGGATCTCCAACTGTTAGCTGTCTTACCATGATCACGATAATGAAAAGGAAGGCAACTATGCAGAAAAAGACACCTAAAAATGAGGCCAGGGCAAGAGGCGCTGTTGAAAATGCCATGATACCGTCAAGAGCATAAGCAAAGAGTTTCCAGAAGGACCACTTGGTCTCTCCCTTCTTTCTCTCAACATTTTCAAACTCAAGCCACTTATTCTTAAAGCCGACCCAGCCAAATATTCCCTTGGAGAATCTGTTATATTCTTCCATTGAAAGTATGGCATTTACGAAATCCCTGGTCATAAGCCTGTAATCTCTGGCTCCGTCGACGATCTCGGTGTTGGACATCTTATTGATTATCTTATAGAACTTCCTTGCAAAAAAGGACCTGATGGGAGGTTCTCCCTTTCTGTTCACCCTTCTGGTTGCAACAGAATCATACCCCTCTTCGGTTATAGCCCTTAGCATATCCGGAAGAAGAGCCGGCGGATCCTGAAGGTCGCAATCCATGATGACCACATAATCGCCCTTTGATGTATTTAAACCGGCGTACATGGCAGACTCTTTTCCAAAGTTTCTTGAAAAGCTTACCAGATGAACCCTTGAATCTTTTGCATTGAGTTCTCTTACTCTGGCAACCGTCTCATCCTTAGAGCCGTCATCAACAAAGATGAGTTCAAAATCAACGTCCTGAGACTTGAAGAAAGCCTCGTTTTTCATAAACTCATCGTAGAAATCAAAAATATTCTCCTGTTCGTTAAAGCATGGAACAATAGCACTAAGCAGTTTCATAGCGTTACACTTTCTGATCTGATTTTGTCAGGTGCGCACAGTATCGCAATCCTAATCCCTATTCTACACTTATTGCGCCTTTCTTTCAATGTTGCCATAGGGGCAGACTTACTTCCAGCTCATACGGTACTCAAGGGGGCTTACGCCTTCGATCTGCTTGAACATGCGGGAGAAGTAGTAGAGCGGCGTTATTCCGCAGCCGGCACCGATCTCCTCCACGGTCTTGTCAGTAAAGCGCAGCATCTGCTTGGCGTGGGTGATACGGACAACGAGCAGGTAGTTAATGATGGAGGTTCCCACCTGTTCCTTGAAACTCCTTGAGAGGGTGTACTTACTCATCAGGAAGTTATCCGCAAGCATATCAAGTGTTATCTTTTCCTGATAGTGAGTGTCCAGATATTCCTTAAGGGCATTAACTGTCTTACTGCTTCCGCTCTGCTGGGTTATCTCGGGATTCCAGCTGAAGGTCATAAGGAATGTCACAAGCCCCGATAAGTATTCGTTGATCTTGATGTCCCTGATGTAGTCTGAAGACCTTGATACTAAGTTAAGCTCATCCCAAAGATGTATGAACCTTGAGGGGTCATCAGGCCTAAACACCGGCTGACCACCTCTTTCTACATACTTAAGATATATGGGCAGGAGATTCTCACCGTTAAAGTGGATCCACTCAATAGACCACAGATCATCGGAAGTCCTGTGGGAATAGAGATTCTGACAGTTGATAAAGACACAATCCCCGCCTGAAACCGCGTACTCTTTTCCCTCATAATCAATATACCCGCTGCCACTCTTAACATATATAAAAAGAAAAGAGGACAGATTCTGCCTCTTGCTGGTGTGAGGCTTCTGGGCTGTCAGCCTGCCAATTTCCTGCAAATACATAAGGTTATTCTTGGCAAATTCAGAGGGGGTGTACAAAAGCCTGTCCGAGGATACGTATTCACCTTGAAATAATTGATTCTTCATGATTCTCATTATAAAATCGGCAGCAAGATAATGCAAATCAAAGTCAAGAAAGTGAATTTAAAAAGTGATAACATATAAATATAATGATAAGGAAAAGTGCAAATCTAAATGTTTTTTTGTTAAGAAAGGATTATTATATGGCAAAGAAAGCTTTGATAACCGGTATCACCGGTCAGGACGGTTCTTACCTTGCAGAGTTCCTTCTTGAGAAGGGCTATGACGTTCACGGAATCATCAGAAGATCTTCTGTCGACTACAGAGAGAGGATCGCTCACCTTGAAGGAAAACCCAACTTCCACCTTCACTACGGTGATATGGGAGATTCCATGAGTATCCTCGGCGTTGTATCAAAGGTTCGCCCGGATGAAATATACAATCTCGCAGCTCAGTCACACGTTCAGGTATCTTTTGATTCACCTGAGTTTACAGCTGATGTTGACGCAACAGGTGTTCTTCGTGTTCTTGAGGCAGTTCGTCTCTGCGGACTTACCGAGACCTGCAGAATCTACCAGGCATCAACTTCTGAGCTCTACGGTAAGGTAGAGGAAGTTCCTCAGAATGAAAAGACACCTTTCCACCCTTACAGCCCTTACGCTGTAGCCAAGCTCTACGGATTCTGGATTGTAAAAGAGTACAGAGAAGCTTACAACATGTTCTGCTGCTCAGGAATCCTCTTTAACCACGAGTCCGAGCGCCGCGGAGAGACCTTCGTTACACGTAAGATCACCCTCGCAGCCTCAAGAATTGCTCAGGGCAAGCAGGATAAGCTTTACCTTGGAAACCTCTCCAGCCTTCGTGACTGGGGTTATGCAAAAGACTATGTTGAGTGCATGTGGCTGATCCTTCAGAACGACAAGCCTGAGGACTTCGTTATCGCAACCGGCGTACAGCACTCAGTTCGTGAGTTTGCTCAGCTTGCTTTCCACTATGCAGGCATCGAGCTTGAGTTCAGAGGAGAAGGTGCAGACGAGAAGGGCTACGATAAGGCAACAGGCAAGGTTCTGGTTGAAGTATCACCTGACTTCTACAGACCTACAGACGTTGTTAACCTCTGGGGCGATCCAAGCAAGGCAAAAGAGAAACTCCACTGGAATCCACAGTCCACATCCTTTGAGGATCTTGTACGTATCATGGTTGAGCACGACATGGCCAAGGTTGCTGTAGAGAGAGCTAACGAGCACGTTGAATTCAACCTGGCTGAGTTCCTTGAGAAAGGTATTGATAAGTAATAGAGGTACAAAATTATGATGGAAAAAAATGCAAAGATCTATGTTGCAGGCCACAGAGGAATGGTTGGTTCTGCAATCGTAAGAGAACTTGAAAAACAGGGTTATAACAACATAATCACAAGAACCCATAAAGAGCTTGACCTCACAAGACAGGATCAGGTTGAAAACTTTTTTGCTGAGCAGAGACCTGAATATGTATTCCTTGCAGCTGCCAAGGTCGGCGGAATCATGGGAAATTCACAGGCTCTTGCAGATTTCATGTATGAGAACATGATCCTTGAGATGAACGTTATAAATGCAGCCTGGAAGAACGGATGCAAGAAGCTCGAATTCCTCGGTTCATCCTGCATCTATCCCAGAATGGCACCACAGCCAATGAAGGAGAACTGCCTCCTTACTTCCGAACTGGAGAAGACCAACGAGGCCTATGCACTTGCTAAGATTTCCGGTCTTAAATACTGCGAGTACCTCAACAAGCAGTACGGAACCGACTACATCTCAGTAATGCCCACAAACCTCTACGGACCAAACGATAACTATCACCCGACACATTCACACGTACTTCCCGCTCTTATCCGCCGTTTCCACGAGGCCAAGGAGCAGAACCTTCCATACGTAACCTGCTGGGGTGACGGAAGTCCTTTAAGAGAATTCCTTTATGTTGACGACCTTGCCAACCTCTGCGTATTCCTTATGAATAACTACAGTGGCAACGAGACAGTTAACGCAGGTACAGGAAAAGAGCTTACGATCAAGGAACTTACCGAGAAGGTAGCAAAGATTGTCGGCTATACCGGAGAGATTCGCTGGGATCCCACAAAGCCCAACGGAACACCAAGAAAGCTTCTTGACGTCTCCAAGGCAAAGGCTCTTGGCTGGACTTACACCACAGAGCTCGACGACGGAATAAAGCTTGCTTACGAGGATTTCCTTAACAATCCTATGAGAGCAGAGAGATAACAGAATAATTTAAACAGTAAAAAGGCCCGCCACTTTCAAAGTAACGAGCCTTTTTATATATTCGAAACACCCCTACCTAAGGTATTTAGAATCAGTTAAATTCGCAGACAATATAGGTTTCCCCGTTGGCACCCTTGTAATATGCTATCCCTACACCGGTGCAGCTCTTTCTCATCACATTGGCCTTGTGCGTGGGACTAAGGAGCCATGCCAGAACTACATTTTCAGGAGACTGCTGCGCATCATTTACTGCATGTGCAAGATTTTCTGCGTTGGTTGCTGCCGATACGGTATACCATGCCTTTCCGTTAGGCCTGATATGAGAAAACTTCTTGGAGCACTCTGCTGCTCGTGTCTTAGCGACATTCGTAAGTGTCTGATCAATGCTTACTTCCGTAAGCCCCTGCTGGGCCCTTGCGTTGTTCATCAGCGCCACAATATCATCCTCCCTGGCAGCTTTTGCTGTGACAGGTTGAAATAATATTCCAAGCATAAAGACCAGGATCACTGAAAAAATCGCTCTTCTCATAATGTATCCTCCAAGCGCAACTTGTACGCTTTTCATTAATTCATGATACATTATTTCGTCGCAAAAATCAGAGAAGTACAGTCTTTTGTCAGAAAGTTTAGTTCATCTTAATAAATTGCCAAATAATTTATAGTATTTTTATTATTGGCCTATAGCCTTAAATCCATCTTTAATTTCTCCCCCGATAAATTCCACTTCCCCCGTAATATCATGGGTTGCAGACGGGAATGGATCATAGCCGACCTGGTCTCCCGAAACGGGATAATAGAAGGTCTCATCCCCCATTTTAAAGGTGTTAACTTCATAGCTGCCATAATCCTGCTGCTTAAGCAGATACTCAGGATTAAAGTGCCTGTTATCTTCCAGTGCGACAATGGCACACTTATAAATAAACCAGGCCAAAAATACGATAACAAATGCCTTGACCACAGTGTCTTTTACCTCATCCTCAAAGAGCCTGTTGTAGGCAAGAATGAATGTCCTTCCAAGGATCACTGCCGGCAGGAGCCATACATAGACAATTCCATATCTTATAAGCGGAGCACTCAGAAACCAGAAGGCAAAACAGCCAATAAGAGTTCCTCCGATCGTGAGAAAGTCTGCCATGCTCAGCATGCTTCTATGGCTGATCTCAAAGACCTTGGAGTTATTAAAGCCCTTTATCTTTTCTGATTTCTCTCCCGCAAATGCAAGCACAAAATACACGAGGTAAATAACATAGATTACGATTGAAAGCAGCGCAAGGATCAGCATTATCTTATTCAGTCCCGTGATACTTGCAAACCAGTTGGGTATCCACTCTGACATCGGTGCACTTCCATAGGTTGCAACATCGTTATAGCCCCTTCCAAAGGTCCTGATCTCAAGAGCATCATAGGCTGCGACTCCCTTTGGAATCTCCCAGTAAAAGCCAAAGAAGTCAAGGAAGGTTACAGGATATAGCAGCCATCCCGACAGGATGATATTCCTGATAAGGAACGGAAGCACTATTACAAAAGCCAGTGCCACCGAAACCCAGAAGGCCCTCATCTTCTCTTTTGTCCTGTTGTGGAAAAGCTTATAGATCGGAACTATTGTCAAAAGAAGCATCGGCGCTGCGGAAAGTTTGATGGTAATGGCAAATACTCCCAAAAGAGCCAGTAAAATATATGGCAGATAAGATCTCTCATGCCTTACATTCATATCCAGCCAGTGGATGATTATGTAGAAAACAAGGCAGGAAAGGAAATAATCAGAAGCCGGAGCCATCATCTCATCATAGATGGTAAAGAGATAGTAAATTGCTGCAAGGCGCGCAAAGTCTGAGATCACAGGATGACCTCTTCTGATGAAGTTCTTGATATCAACACACTGCCATGCCAGGAGAAGCGCAAAAAATCCTGACATCACATGATATGACTGTCCGCCCAAAAACCTGAAACTGTAAAGAGCAGACAACGCAAAAGCAGAGCTGTTATAAGCAAGTCTCACATGGAGATTGCCAAGCCCTCTTACAATTCCATATTCTTCTATCCAACGGATTGCCTGAGCGTGATAAAGATCCGAGTCATAGTGCATATACCCGTGTGACGCCCCATAGGCCATGATCAGAAAAACTGCAAGATATACATAGAAGTTTGCGCCGGCCTTCAACTTGCCAAGCATACTTAAAAGCTCTTCACCAAGCTCCTGCCTATAGTAAACAGCAATGAGCACACTCAGTGCAAGCAAAACCAGATTGGCGCCTAAAGAAACCTTTGTAAACAAGCTGACTATCTGAGCATAAACCGTCACCAGAACAATTCCGGTAATGATGTAGCTCTCTCTGAACTTAAAGTCGTATCTTCTGCTTTCTCTTTCGTGTTTCTTTTTGCCGGGAAGCATACCCGGCATATTAACCAAAGACATCAGAAAGCCGTATCCGATAAGATATGTTGTAGCGATGACATATAGCCAGATAACAAGCACTGTCAGCATAGTTATTTATGCCCCCGATAGGAAAGTGATTAAAGACTGCAAACGACGACCCCTACAATGATTCCAAGAAGTGCGCCGAAAAAAACCTGAGTTGGTGAATGTCCAACGAATTCCTTGAGCTTTTCCTCAGGTGAAATATCGCTGTTCTGCACAAACCAGTCCATCATGTTGTTGATGACCTTGGCCTGCTTACCGGTCTCACGCCTTACACCCATAGCATCGTGCATTACGATAAGAGCAAGTATTGCTGTAACTGCAAATTGGAAGGTCTCAGATCCAAAGTTGAAAGCTGTGGCTGTCACCATTGCCATTACAGTGGCTGAGTGTGAACTTGGCATTCCTCCATCTCCCAGAAGTCTTTCGGGATTAAAGTTTTTATTTACAGCAACGTATATGATGGTCTTCAAAACCTGAGCTACCAGCCAGCCACAAAATGCAGCTATCAGTATTTGGTTACTAAGTACACCGTTAATAAAACTCATTAAAGCATCTCCTTAAGGTACACTTCTATTGCGTCGTGCCAGTCAGCGAACATAAAGTCAGATGTAAGCTTGAACATATAGTTCTCAAGTATGCTGTATGCGGGTCTTGGAGCAGCCTGAGGGTTCTTCTCAGTGTACTCTTTTGTTGTCACATGGTTAACCCTTGTGGACTTTCCGGCGATCCTGAATATTTCCTCTGTAAAGTCTGCCCAGTTGGTATCACCCTCGCAGGTACCGTGGAATACTCCGTAGTTCTCGGTTCCGAGAAGGTAATGGATTGCCTTTGCCAGCTCTTTTGTACTGGTTGGTGTACCGAGCTGATCTTTAACTACGCTTACTTCGTCATACTTCTCTGAAAGGTTCAGCATTGTCTTAACGAAATTCTTGCCATCTCCGTAAAGCCATGCGGTTCTTATGATAAAGAAATCCTTGGCGAACTGTTTTACCATCTCTTCGCCGGCAAGCTTTGTCTTTCCATATACACTGACAGGTCCTGTCTTATCAAATTCTGTATAAGGTCTTGTACCATTTCCTTCAAAGACATAGTCGGTTGAGACATGGACAAGCTTAGCTCCTACCTCGGTTGCAGCTATTGCAAGGTTTCTGGGGCCGATCGCATTGATCTTGTAAGAAAGATCAATATCACTCTCCTGCTTATCAACTGCTGTATAAGCTGCGCAGTTAATGATGGCACTTGCCTTAGTCTTTCTGGCAAGGTCAACTACCGCGTCAACATTAGTGATATCAAGCGGAATGATCCCTTCTCCCTGAAATACGTCTGTATTGATAAGCTCGTACTTATCCTTTGGAAGTTCCAAGTTAATTGCTCTTCCAAGCTGTCCGTTGCATCCGGTTACAATAATTTTCTCCATTTTAGGCACCTTTCAGTTTTATCTGACGAAACACTTAGCGGACGACATCTCTGCCGTCCGCCTATTATTTACAATACGTATGCAGATATCAATCTGCGTACTCCACACCGTTAACCTTGAACTTAGAGAATGACTTACCCTTAAGCTGAACAACAAAGATCATTGTTCTGCCGGTGTTGAAGGTAACCTCATTACCGTTGTCATCAAAGTATCTGGTAGGTGTGTAGTCGTCTGTCTTTTCCCAGGTAACGTGGATCATCTTGCCCTTGGTGATAAAGTAACCGTCGTTGGTTGTATCGTGCATCTGATAAGCAAGGTATCCGTTGTCATCACGTGTCTCGTGATATGTTCTCTGGATCACGATATTTGCAAATGAAAGCTGCTCGCCTGTAAGAGCATCCTTCTGAGCTGAGCCGTAAAGAGTCTTAAGATATACGCCCTTCTCTTCATCATAAGTAAGGGTTGACTTGGTAACAGGGAAGCATCCTGCCATATCGATCTCAGTTGCCTCTACTGCATCTGAGTAATCCTCAAGTGTGTTGGGATTTGTATATCCTGTAAACTTAAAGTGTGGCTCACCATTGAATGAATCTCTGTGCTCAAGTGAGAAACCGGCCTTGCTGATAGCACTTGATACGTGAGAGCCATCTGTGTAAGCAGTATGCTCTGAAGTACTTCCCTCAGGTACTCTGAAGAATGCGCCGTAATCAGAACCCATAACACCGCCGACACCGTTTAAGTTATCTACATCTGAACGTGTAAGGATTGTCTTAACATAGAGCTCAGGTCCGCCGTAGTGAACGATAACCGGATCATACTCAAGAGCTGCATATACGAAGTAATCACGGATACTACGAATATTACCGATACGCTCAAGATTCTGCCAGTCCTCAACGATACCCATCTGACGGCTCATGCTGCCCTCTTCCATGATCTCATAGAAAACTGCAACATTGCTAAGTCCGTACTGTGGCTGAGCTTCCTTGTTGATAGGATACATAACTGCGATAGGTCTTGTATTATTTACCTCTTCATCAACCCACTGGTTTGTGAAGTAGCTTCTTACCATTCCTTCTGCAGGAGGAGCATCCTCATCGATAACTTCTTCCTCCTCAGAGGTTGCCTCTGTTGCTGCCGGAGTTACTTCCTGTACATCTTCAAGTTTCTCGATGCTGAGTCCCACAACAGCTTCATCGCTGGATTTTCCGCAACCAAAAAGCATTGTTACAGCAAGTCCTGCAACTAATGCAGCTTTTAACTTTTTCATTTCCAAAACTCCCTCTTTAAAATTTTAACTCATGTGATTTTAACACAAGATAGTTCACTCGCCAAGTCCTGTTTCTATAGCCTCAATCAGCGCCTGCATGGCCTCTTCTTCATCGGGGCCCTCGCACTTGAACTCCAGTTCATCGCCGCATTTTATGCAAGCTCCCAAGACACTCAGTACGCTCTTTGCATTGGCCGTGTTATCACCATAATTAAAAGTAATGTGTGATTTATAGTTCATCGCCACTTTGCAAAGATTGCCGGCCGGACGAAGATGTAATCCTGTAGGATTGGTAATGACAACTTTTTTCGTTACCATTAAACGTTTCCTCCTATTTAATTCTGCTCAACTGTCACATAGACACTTACTGTTCCCTTTTCACTGACGCCCTCAGGAAGTACCCAGTCAACATCTGCGCTGTAGGTGCCTTCCTTAAGTTCTGTAAGGTCATTGGCAGCAAGTATCTCATCCACACTTACACTACCCTGAAGGGAATTCTCTGAAATTGCATTAAGTGCGGTTGAAAGACCCTGAAGAGTCAGCGATACGGTATCATATTCGCTGTCATCCACATAGATCTTGAAGCCATCGACTTCTCCCTTAACACTGACCTTGGACACATCCACGTCATAGGTTCTGCTCTCGACAGGTGATACATGTACCACTACTGATACGGAGCCGTTAAAATCTTTGTCAGCAAAAGTTGTTCCCGATGGCAGGTACTGACTTAAGTTATAGGTATAAGCCAGATTTGAATTAAGTCCATCAAGATTTATGTTCGGATCATCAACGACTATCTCGTTTATCGATGCCAGAGTATTGCTTCTGCCGGCTATCTGCACAGCATCAGGGGTACTCTCGATCTCTTTTGTAAAGATGTATCCGTTTGCCGGCTCTCCGGTCACATTATAAGTGATCGGTACATACTTGGTCTCATAGATAACAACATTGACTCTTACCGTCTTGATGTTCATTGAGACAAGCGAAGCATCTACAGGCTCTCCCTCGGAATCAAGCAGTACGATATCCGCATCGGTTCCGATGTTGGAGGTAAATCCTGTGACATCGACATCTACTGTGGCAGAAGCCACTCGAGTTACAACGGACTCAGGTCCGCTTATCCTCACCATGTTCTGCTCGGTGGAAACATCGCCTATAACATAGCCGTCAGCCAGTGACCCTGAGGTCGTTGCGCCAAGAGCAAGAGACTTTGAAGCCTTCCTCTCTACGCTGAGCTTGACCATGTCGGAGCTTGTGTCTATCTTTTCAATCTTGTCAAAGTACTTGTTGGTCTTAACATCGATATTGACGGTATTGAAGCTTGAGAGCTCCTGCAGATCAGCCGTCGCAATAATGTTGTTAAGACTCAGGGAATCTATTATTGATCTGGGTGCGTAGATCGTCACGCTGCTGATGGTATCACTGCCATCAAGAATGGTGTAGACCTGGCCCTGATCGGTAATAAGATTGGTATTCTTGAGTGTTACGGGAATATTGTTGTATCTCACCGAAGTGATGGGGTCATTTATGTTGGTTACAAGGAACCACACAACCATCGCAAATATCAGTGAAGCAAGCTTAAGTCCCCAGTTGGCCGTCAGTCTCTTCATTTTCTCACCTTGGCCTTTCTGGCAAGGTACTTGATGGGCGCTTCTTCCTCATGTTTGTCCTGAATAACTCTCAGGCGCTCCCTTAGCCTGTCACTGTCAAGAGCCCTCTCAAGCTCACCTTCGTATGCAACGCTTATCTTGCCGGTCTCCTCTGAAACTATGATTACAAAGCAATCTGTAGCCTCAGACACACCGATTCCGGCACGGTGTCTTGTTCCCAGTTCCTTACCGATTCCCATGTTGTCGGAAAGCGGAAGATAACAGGTTGCCGAAGTGATCCTGTCACCCCGGATAATAACTGCTCCATCGTGAAGCGGTGTATTATGCTCGAAAATATTGATGAGAAGCTGACTGGTTACAACTCCGTCCACATCAATACCGGTTCTCTCATACTCAGTAAGCGGGTGATTCTGCTCGATAACGATGAGCGCTCCGGTCCTTACCTTGGCCATTTCAACGCAGGCTCTTGTGATCTCGTTGAGAGTCTTGTCTGAGAATCTTCCGGAGCTCTTCATATCGCCAAGGGATAAGACATTGGAAAAGAAATTCTTCCTGCCCAGTTCTTCCAGTGCCTTCCTGAGTTCGGGCTGGAGTATTACCACAATAGCTATGATGGCTATGCTGAACACTCTTTCAACAATCCATAGGATCGTCGACATGTTCAAAAGCGCGCATAGCAAAATGAACACAAGAATAACTATGACCCCCTTTAAAAGAGACCATAGTCTAGTACTTCTTGCCCATACCAGAATGTGATATATCAGAAAAGCAATAATAAAGACTTCCAATACATCAGAAAATCTGATGGTCGGCATGTGAAGGCTTGTTCTGTTGAAGTCAAAAATAAAATCTATCTGATCCATGACATTCCCCAAAAACTAATCAGTGCTGCTCCCTTGCGCGGTTAATCTTTTTTACCTTCCTTTCGGGGGTGGCGACAGTAACCTTAGGCACTGCCTTGACATAGTAATAATACTCGTCATCTTCAAACTGAACCTTCTCGGTTCTGCTGTAATCCATGTTAAATGCAAAGAACTCAACTACCAGCATAAGGAGTGCTGAGATGATGGTTCCCAAAATAACCCCGGCGATCGATATCTGTGTATCTGACATGATATCTCCGATGAGGGTAAAGATCATAAGTCCGATGGAACCTGCTGCGATAGCAATCTTCCAACAGTGATCGATTGAAGATCTTCTGATGATGTAAACCAGCACAAGAACGATTGCAAATACAATTATCATCACCATCATCTCCTTGTTGCCGATGATTCCATTGACGATAGTGGAAAATCCGTTGGCTGCCTCCACTACTCCGTCACTGCCAAAGCTTGTGGCATTGGATGAGAAGTAGGTGATCATGTATGAGATCACAAGTCCGAAAGAAACAGAAACTACTGACGCCGGTGTTCCCAAAAGCCCCATGGCCAGTGGCATAACATATGGGATATGCATGAAGAAAAATATCGGTGTCAGAAGAACTGCCAAAGTGTCTTTTGGTGAAAATCTAAAGTACAAAAGGAACATCAGAATAAATATCACCAGTGCGATGAGCGCACACTCCATCGCAAGGGAGTACAGATGTCCCAGGATAAACGCTGCTGAAATGAACACAATAAAGTTAGCCGGAAGAATTGCGCACAAAAGCGAAGCCATCATGACAATGGCAATATTAGTAAGTGCATCCATATATCCGAGCTTGCTGTTGATAACCATGATTGACACAAGTGCCAGAAGGAATTTCCAGACATATGTGATGTAGGTTTCATACTTGATGTAAAATCGCTTTATATACTGTTTTAATTCCAATAGTGATGTCATGTCATTGTTCCTTTTCGTAGATTCTGGCTAATTTCTTAAGATCTGCATAATATGCCTTCATACTCTTACGCATCTTGCTGTAACGATAGGAATAAATGACATATGATACAAGAGAATACACGCCAACAAGCAGGAGGTAATACATCAAGTACCTCCTGCCGATGGCTAATAGATTTTCAGTATTGTATAAATTCGATAAAACGGTTTCAAAGTTGCATAAAACATAGGTCGCGACTACTACTCCAAAGACAATAGTGGCGCTTATCAAAGATTTAAGAACATTGAATCCAATGTAGTCACTCTTAAAGTATGAATTGATTGCGTCGTTCTTCTTGCCTTCGCGATCTATGAAGGCAGCCATTTTGGTCATCAAAATGACTTTTTCTTCGTTTAACATCGCTGCTCCTTAAGTATCCAGGAAGCGCATTCCGGCCTTAGGCTCCTTCTTAACAGGCTGCTGAAGTGCAGGCTTTGGTTTTGCAAAGGTGCTGTTAAGAGTATTGGCCATACTGGTCTTACACTTAGCACAAAATCTTCCTGTTGTTATAGGCTCTCCACAGCCCTCGCAGAGAAGCTGGATCGGAGAATCCTTTGAGAACATAAGTCTCTCTTCGCGAATCCACTGCTGGATCTGCTTGGTAGAAACCTGATTTTCTTCAGAGATCATTTTCAAGCTCGCAGTAGGATTGTCTTCTATGTACTGTTTTACCTTTTGGAAATCTTCCTCAATGGCCTTCTTACAAGGGTCGCATATCGGCTGACCTCCGATGTAATTAAACATCTTCCCGCATCTTGCACAATTCCGTAAGTTCATAAGCTGACCTCCATATATTTAAGTAGTTTGCCCGATAGCAAGAGTCAAACAGTATATTTTTTGAACTCCCGCCATCCGAAACTCATGGGCGATCTCATCAATAGTACTTCCAGTTGTATAGATGTCATCGATAATTAGTACGCACTTAAATTTTACATCATTTTGGGCTATAATAAAAGCCTTTTTCAAATTATTACGGCGTCCGCGGGCGTCCAGTTCCTTCATTGGAGCTGTGTTTCTGACCCTTCTTACCAGACCCTTAAAGACGGGTATTCGCAATTGTGCGGAAACTGCTTCTGCGTAAACTGCTGCCTGATTGTAGCCCCTCTTTCTCTCTTTAGCCGGATACATAGGCACCGGAACTATAGCTTCGATGCCGAGACCTTTAAGTTTCCTGCCAAGGAGTTTACCTGTAGCCCATCCGTAGAACTCAGCGTATTCCTGCCGTCCCATATACTTGAATCTGTATATGGATCCCGAAATGGATCTGTAGGCAAATACAGAGTAGCCCCTGTCAAAATTATGCTTCGTCCGTCTGCAGTCCTCGCAGTACTCCTGTGTATCGTCCGAAAGTGGTTTCCCGCACTTTGCACAGGTTGCGCCTCTTACATATTCAATTTTCCCAAGGCACTTTCTGTGAATCAGTCCCGCTCTTTTTATGTGCCCATCTCTAACTTCAAAGACCGGAACTACCCCGTCGCATACCGGGCACCTTCCGGGGTATAAAAGATCCAGTGCCCGTTTAAAACTCTGATGTATCAAATATTTCTATGATCCTGTCTTTCAATCCTGTATATCTTTTAAGTTGCTCCTCGTTCTCCACCATGCTCATAAGAGTCTGGCTGCTGCCGAGGATACATACCGTACTCCTTGCTCTGGTAACCGCCGTGTACAGAAGGTTCCTGTTAAGGAGAACCCTTGGCCCACCCAGTATCGGAAGCACAACCGCCGGATACTCGCTTCCCTGAGACTTGTGAATGGTTATGGCATAGGCAAGCTCTATCTCATCAAGATCCGCAAACGGGTATCTGGCCTGTCTTCCCTCATCAAACTCCACGATCACATCCTGTGAATAGTCGTTTATCTGCTTGATGACTCCCATGTCTCCGTTGAACACTCCGGTTCCGGAATCTATGGCGATGTTGAACTTGCCGACAACCTCCCAGGTGGCCTGGTAGTTGTTTCTTATCTGCATTACCTTGTCGCCCTCGCGGAAGGTGCAATCGCCATAGGTGTGCTCCTTCTTGTCCGGGGACGGAGGATTTAGATGCTCCTGAAGGATAAGGTTTAGCTGCTGCGCCCCAAGAGGTCCTTTCTTCATCGGGGTCAGCACCTGGATATCGTAAGGTCCTGCGTCCACATAGGATGGAAGCTTGTCCCTTATGAGCTGTACCATGTGCTTGTAGATGACGCCCGCTTCGCTCCTCTCAAGGAAAAAGAAATCCTTGCTCTTGTTATCAAGAACCGGCTTCTCCCCGTCGTGGATCCTGTGGGCGTTCATGACGATGTCGCTCTCCTCGGCCTGCCTGAATATCTTTTTCAGATAGGTCGTCGGGAATTTGCCACTGTCTATAAGGTCCCTGAGGACCTGTCCCGGGCCTACGCTTGGAAGCTGTGAGCTGTCGCCAACCAGTATCAGGTGCACTCCCGGTACCAGTGCCTTTAGCAGTGCGTAAAAGAGATGAATATCCACCATAGACATCTCATCAATGATGATCGCATCCGTCTCTAAGGGGTTATCTCTGTTTCTCTCAAAATGTACGCCGGAACTCTTCACTGACATGTCATCGGACATCTGTCCCGAAACTTCCAGCAGTCTGTGAATGGTCTTGGCCTCATACCCTGTCGCCTCGGTCATTCTCTTGGCAGCTCTTCCCGTAGGCGCTGCCAGCATGATGTCCAGCCCCATCCCGGCATAATAGCTGATTATGGTGTTGATGGTAGTGGTCTTACCTGTTCCCGGGCCTCCCGTGATGATAACAACACCGTTGGTGATGCTCTGCAGCACTGCATTTCTCTGAAGATCGTCAAGCTCGATTCCCTTGCTCTCTTCAAGCTTCAATATGAGCTTCTTGTACTCCTCTTCCTGGGCAGGTGTTATTTTCTCCTGAAGATTAAGGCCCTCAAGCATGGCTGCGCAGCCCTGTTCCTCGTAGTAAAAGCTTGCTGAGTAAACCTGGTCATCCCCCTTGCAGATGAGCTTACGATCCATCATCAGATTGGATATGTGAGTCTCTATATTGTCCCTTCTGATCTCGTATCCGGGCCTTGTCTGGAGCACCTGTATGGTTCTTGCTATAAGGTCTTCCATGGGAAGATAGGTGTTTCCATCAGCTGCAGACTGAGAGAGGGCATAGAGGATTCCGCTCCTGATACGGTAGTCGGAATCAACAAGGATTCCTGCTTTCTCCGCGATCTCGTCGGCAGTCTTAAATCCGACGCCGTTTATGTCCTCAGAGAGCTGGTAGGGGTTCTCCTTGATAACGCTGTATATGCGATTTCCGTAGGTGTTGAATATCTTGACCGAAAGGGCATTTCCAATTCCAAACTGCTGCAGGAAGATCATGGCATCGCGCATTTCTCTTTTGCTGGCCATCTGCATTCCGATGTCCTGGGCCTTATTAAGGCTTATGCCCTTGACCTCTGCAAGCCTCTCGGGCTCATCCTCAATGATCCTGAAGGTGTCATCTCCGAATAGCTTGACAATACGCGCAGCAAGAGCTTCCCCCACGCCTCTGATTGCGCCAGAGCCCAAATATCTCTGCATTGAAGCTGCATCATCGGGTATTGATATCTCGTAAGACGAAGCCTTGAACTGACTTCCGTAGACAGGGTGATTGACGTATTCACCCTCTATCTCGATGGTGTCACCCACATCGACATCACGAAAAGAGCCGGTACAGATGATCTCGGTATCGGCTGTAACAAGATTCAAAACCCCATAGCCATTCTCGGCATTTTTATATAAAAAGTGTTCTATGTATCCCTTTACTTTTTCCATAGAGTGAATTATAGCATAGAAAAAGTCGCCAAGACTTTAAGATTTTCTTAAGATTTGGCGACTTTTATATTTTTATTAAACCTGCTCGGGTCCCTGCGTCTTTTCTGCTTCAGGAGCCGTAGGAATGTCATAATTTCTTTTCAGATTCTCGTATAACATCTGGGCGAAGCCGTTACTCTGGGTATCTACCGAATCAGCACATACTTCCTGAAGAGTCTGATTCTTGAAGTAGTCAACCAGTGTCGAGGTGGATTTGTCCTGACTCTCAGGCTTTAGGGCATCCACGGACTTCTGCATCTCCTTGAAGATCTGCTCCATGAAGTAGGCTTCAAATCCCTTGCAAGCCTGCCAGAGTTCATCGTCTGTTGACTTTGCCGAGGTGTTCTCAAGCTTTTTCTGAAGAGCGATGGTGCTGGCATTCTTGCTCTCCTGCATTGCATATTCACTTATTGCCGATGCGTTTATTCCGCTGACATTAAAGCTCGCCATAACTTCCCCTAACTACAGCTTATCTCTTAAGAGAGTTAGCTGTCTGCATCATCTCATCTGTTGTCTGGATCGCAGTTGAATTCATTTCATACGCACGCTGCGCAACAATGAGGTTAACCATCTCTGTTGCTACGTTTACGTTTGATCCTTCAAGATATCCCTGAACCAGCTCGGATCTCTTTATGTTTCCGGCTGCCTGATTCTCATTGATAGCTGCTCCGCTGGCTGCTGTCTCCTGCCATGCCACGCTTCCTACTCTCTGAAGACCTTCTCTGTTAGGGAACTGCCAAAGACCTATCTGCATTCCGCCAACTTCCTGAGGAACGCCCTGTGCATCGGGATAATAGATCTTGCCGTCTCCGCCGATGGTGATACGGCTGGCAACCATGTTTCCGTCTACCTGAATAGGCTGATCATTGATTCCAAGAACCTTGTTACCTTCTGCAGTGGTAAGAACAAGAGGTGATCCGTTTCCGCCGGAAAGAGCCCATGTGAAGTTACCGTTTCTTGTATATAATACTTCTCCGTCAGTTGCTCCCTGGTACTTGAAGAAGCCATCGCCACTAATGGCAATAGCTGCAGGATTTGCATTCTCCTGAAATGATCCCTGGGAAAAATACTGATTGATCGTAGAAGTACGAACACCAAGGCCTACCTGTGATGTGGTGGGCTTGGGTGCGCCGTTTGCTGTTGTAGTTATAGTCTGTAACTCTTGATATAAAAGAGATTTGAACTGAGCGCCCTGTGCCTTATAGCCCGTTGTATTAACGTTGGCGAGATTGTTGGATATTGTATCCACATTCGTCTGCTGGGCGTTCATTCCTGTAGCTGCTGACCATAAACTTCTTACCATATTCAGTCACCTCCGATTCAGTAAGAGCTGTTACCATCCGTGGCTCTTTGCTGAACAATGCGTCATCCGTGACTTCAATATAGTTCTCTGTTTATTTATCGTCATACTGCGCGAGTTAAATTATTAAAAATTTATAAAATTTAACTCAGGGTTCCGATCTGGTTAACTGCCTTCTCCAAAGTATCATCGATTGTGGTGATCATCCTCTGGTTGGTGTCGTAGTTTCTCTGAACTGCGATCATGTTAACCATCTCATCAACTACAGAAACATTGGACTGCTCCAAAAATCCCGCATAAACCTGGCCGGTAGCCTCTACCTGAGCAGCATCGTCAGTGGGAACAAAGCCGTTCTCGCCGTAGTGCTCAAGTGTTGTGTAGGTAGTCATACCGTTTCTCTGAACCGTCTTTTCAAAGTCGAAGACACCTATGGTGGCAACAACCTGTCCATCCTGAACAACCTCTCCGTTGGTAGAAATCTGTACCGGAAGGTTGGGATCAAGTTCAATGTGTCCCTGATCCTGTGAAAGAACAAAGTCGCCGTCCTGAGTAACCAGCACGCCTTCGCTGTTAAGAGTGAAGTTACCGTCTCTTGTATAGAGCACCATCTGCTCATATCCGTTATCTCTCATCTGATCAAGAGAGAGCTTACCTGCCTTGTAGGCTGCCAGAGTCCTGTCGTTCTGATATCTTGAAAGTCTCCAGTCATTGGTATTTCTGGTGCCGGTTGTATCCTCGTCCTCGTTTTCATCCTCAGCCTTCATGGCGTATTCGATCCCGAAGAATCCGCTTCCGCCGATGGCCATATCGAAGGTGTTATGAGTCTCCTTCATGGGACCCTCGGTCCAGTCTACATAGCCCTCGCCGATCTTAACACCGGGATTAATAATGCCCAGTCCACGGGCAGTGAACGGGGCATCAGTTATGTCTTTAATTTTGAGCGCAAGCTGATCCTTGAAAGACTGTGCAGTTGCGCCTTCCTTCTTGTAACCGTTGGTATTGGCATTGGCAAGATTGTTGGTGAGCACATCCATCCTGTGCTGCTCATTGATCATCCCTGTGTAAGCAGTGTAAAGACCCTTTACCATACAAAGTACCTCATGCCATCCTGGCCATTACTACCGCTCAGTCCATGAGCAGTGATATGTGTATTAATCCTCGCGGTAACCGGATACGAATTCAATGTAACGGCCTGTTCCGATAGCAACGGCTGTCATTGGATCCTCAGCGGTCATTGTGTTGATACCTGTCTTTGAATAGATAAGGTCCTCAAGTCCGCGAAGAAGTGCTCCACCACCGGTAAGGACAATTCCTCTGTCAGCGATATCTGCTGCCAGCTCCGGAGGTGTATTCTCAAGGACGCTGTGGATAGCCTCAATGATCTGGCTTGTAGGCTCTCTGAGCGCCTCTTCTGTCTCTTCTGATGATACTCTTACTGTCTTGGGAAGACCTGTTACAAGGTTTCTTCCTCTTACGTCCATTGTGTCGTTCTCAGCTCTTGGATAAGCTGAACCAATCTTGATCTTGATATCCTCGGCTGTTCTGTCACCGATAAGAAGATTGTGTTTCTTACGCATGTAACGAACAATTGCCTCGTCGAAGTCATCGCCTGCAACCTTAACGGATGTGCTGACAACGGTTCCTCCAAGGGAGATAACGGCGATATCTGATGTACCACCGCCTATATCAACGATCATGTTTCCACATGGCTTTGTAATGTCAATTCCGGCTCCGATAGCTGCTGCGATAGGCTCCTCGATGGTCTCAACATCTCTTGCTCCGCAGAGTCTTGTAGCATCTTCTACAGCCTTCTTCTCAACCTCTGTTGCTCCGGAAGGAACGCAAACAGCGATAAAGGGCTTTCTGTGGATCCTTCTGCCGATAGCCTTCTTGATGAAGTATCTCATCATCTGCTCGGTTATCTTGTAGTTGGAAATAACGCCCTGACGAAGAGGTCTTACAGCCACGATGTTACCCGGTGTACGACCAAGCATAAGTCTTGCATCCTCACCGATAGCCTTGATCTCTTCTGTATCTCTGTCATAAGCCACAACTGATGGCTCTTTTAAAACAACGCCCTTACCCTTGATATATACAAGTACAGAGGCTGTACCTAAATCGATTCCGATATCTGCATACTGCATAATTCTCAAATACCCCTTTCAACGCATTTATGAAAGCGCATAAACGCGGATAATAACAATAAGTCTATGATTTCATTCCACATTATAACGCAAAGGATGACAATTTAAAAGAGGGCATTCATCCTTTATATATATCGGATGCCCCCTTTCATAACTTAACCTTCATTCAAAAGATTGTATTTAAGCTCTGCCAGTTTCCAGTCAACTTCGTTGTCGATGTCCTGAACCTCAAGTTCCGAGAGTTCCATTGGAAGGATATCTCCCACCATTATCCCGCGGTTCTTGAAAAAGCTCTCACTCCTTACCACATAAAACTGCCCTGCATCGTGGAAGTGCGGCTCAAGATCCTGGCTCCTCTTTGAGAGGTTCTCAGGCTGCCTGAACACCAGCTTTCCGTCGTGGACCTCCATGGCCCTCTGGGGCGGATAAGAGAACCTTACCACCGGGATAAGTGAGTCGGCGTCAGATTTTGCCAGCTCCTCAACAGCGTCTTTTAACCTCTTTGCTGTTATAAATGGCGCCGTAGGGTAGATGCAGCAGAAAATGTCGAATTCCTCGCCCCTTTCCTTGTAGGTATTCAGCACCTCTTCGATGACATCAACCGTTGTGGCAAAGTCGTTCGCAGTCTTCTCGCTCCTAAAGAACGGCACCTTGGCTCCGTACTTTTTGGCGATCTCCGCAATCTCCTCATCATCTGTGGAGACCATCACTTCATCGAACACTCCTGATGCGAGCGCCGCCTCTATTGAGTACGCGATGATGGGCTTTCCGTTGAACTCCTTGATATTCTTACGGGGAATCCTCTTGCTTCCTCCCCTCGCTGTGATCATAGCCAGTGTTTTCATAGATAAATCCTCACTTATTTTTTGTTAAAAGAGCTTTTGCAATCCTTACAGCTCCTCGGCCGTCGGTAACGCCGGAAAGGGCATTCTTCATGGCCGATAGTTTTTCTTTATCTGTCAAAAGAGCTTTCACCTGATTGCAGATATTCTGCAAGGTCTCTTCTCTGTCTCCCCCTTTGGTAACGTCGCCTGCAAAAGACATTCCGCCTGTTCCCTGCCAGAATGATACGTTGAACTTCTGATTGTCAGCCACCTGATAATAGATGACAGGGAGGCAAACAGCTGCACACTCCGTCAGCATGGTTCCAGCTGCTGCGATGGCAAGGTTGCAGCTTCTCATAAGATCTGCCATCTGCTCCACGTTCTTTAATACTTCCACGTTCCTGTATCTGTCGGCGTAGTCTTCAAGTACGTCAATGCCGGAAACCATGTTACCTGCAACGACCTTGAAGCTTGCCTTTGAAATAAGGTCCTGCTCCTCCATGGACTTTATCACGCCGGAAAGCATTCGGTAATTGTCCGTTCCTCCGGAAGTGACGAGGATGTTGAAGGCATCGCTTTTTGTATTGATGCGATCTGTCTCGGAATAAAACTGCTCTCTTAAAGGTGCGTAAGACAGGCCAAGAAGCAGCTCTGTTGGCGCTTTCCTGTATCCGCTCTGTCCCTTGTAGAGCTCTTTATAGTTCATGCTCTCATAGTATCCGCTGTAGTTAATAAGGATATCTACCGGGTAAGGCTCTTTTCCCAGATCGTCCATATAGGCGATGGGGCAGATATTCTTAAGCTGTTCAAAGTACCTGCAGGTGACCTGATAGGAATCCACGAGAAGGGCTTTGATCTTGCGCTCTTTGAGTTCGTGTTCAAGAGCCGGGATCTCTTTTTCCATGTCCTGCCAGTTGCTGCCAAGGACAACCGTCTCGATTCCGGGAGCGTTCTTTGCATAGAGTTCCACCAGTTCCCACGACTCTTCGTCCGCCACAAAAAAGGTCACAGACTCTCCCTGCTTTACTATTTCCTTTGCGATAGTAATGCAGCGCATGACGTGACCTGTTGCGATTATTCTGTTGGCATCTGCTCTAATACCGATCATCAGTCAATAAGCTCCCAGCTAAGGGGTGTGCCTTTCTCTATGTCCTGAGTTGCCTTTCTGCCGAGGACTTCCTCGTAGTGCCTGGTGTGCATTCCGATTCCCGGACGGATGGATCTCACGTTTTCTTCAGTTATGGTTTCACCCTTCTTGATGTCTTTTACCACGAAAAGAGATCTTGAAAGGCCGCGTTCCTTGATCTGTTTGTCAGTGAGCTTGTACTCGTAGCTTCCGAGGGCTTCTTCCATTATGCGCACTTCCTTGACCATCTGGGCAAACTCGGCAGGTTCCATGGAGAAGGCATCGTCAACGCCTCCGGCTGAGCGGTTCAGGGTCAGGTGCTTCTCTATCATCTTGGCGCCCAGGGCGATGCTTCCAACGGGGATTGTTCCGCCGGGCGTGTGGTCTGAGAGACCGACAACGCAGTCATACTTGTCCTTAAGGCCCTGCATCATGCGAAGGTTAACAAGATTGTAGGGTGTTGGATAAGCGCTTACGCATTTAAGAAGGATCACCTGATCGTTGCCCTCTTCCTTGCAGGTGTTTAGGGCGAGCTCAATGTCTTCTTCGTAGGCAATTCCTGTCGCGAAGATAATGGGCTTGCCGAGCTTTGCGATCTTCCTGATAAGGGGAATGTCGTTAATCTCAAAGCTTGCGATCTTGTAGGCAGGGACATTCAGGTTCTCAAGATAATCTACGGATGTGGGGTCAAAGGGCGATGAGAACGCCTCCATTCCGAGCTTTTTGGCCTCAGCAAAAAGACCTTCGTGCCACTCCCAGGGAGTGTAGGCCTCCTCGTAGAGGTTATGAAGGGTCCTTCCGGCCCAGAGTCCGTCGCCGGGTGTCATGAACCAGGGCTTGTCGCAGTCGATGGTTATGGTATCCGCTGTGTATGTCTGGAGCTTGATGGCATCCGCGCCTGCTTCCTTGGCTGCGTGGATGATCTCAATGGCTCTGTTGTAGTCTCCGTTGTGATTGCCGGAAAGCTCAGCCACTATCATGGCTGGGTGGTTTTCGCCAACCGTTTTGTTTCCGATCCTGATCTCTTTATTGAACATAGTTGTCTGTCACCTCAAATTTCTTTTGTGAAGCAGTAGGAATCTTCTTCCTCTGACTGGGTATAGCCGTTTGCAATAAAGCACTTGCAGGAAGCTTTGTTGCCCTTAAGGACGCTGCCTTTGAGCCTTGTTATCCGCTCTCCTGCCTCTGTTTCTGCAAGGGTCTTTTCGAGAAGGGCAAGGATCTTTTTACCATAGCCCTTTCCGCGGGCTTCGGGAGCTATCATGTAGCTGATCTCGCCGGTGGTTCCCTCTATGTCTATCCTGATGTTACCGGCCTTTTTGTTGCCGTTCATGAGGATATACATAAGAGTGTTCTCCCGGCCAAGGCGCTTTCCGAACCATAGCATGTGGCTTTCAAGGTCGATCTCGTCCTTGTTAAAAGAGTTTGCGCGGGTATCAGGGTCATTTCTCCAGTTAAAGACATCCTGCGCATCTTCAATTGTCGCATTACGTAAAAACAATGCCATTTTATTTTTCCTTTTGGGCAGCAGTGCTGCCCCGAGTTACTTGTCGAGATTTTCTGTCTTTCTGTGAATGGAGGGATCCTCGTATTTATCAAGGAAATCCAGGCCAAGATAGACAATCTCTTTTGCAAAATAAACATTCTCCATCTGAGTGATGACGGAGATCACCTTATCAACCTTAAAGCCCTCGATGTCGCCAAGAACTTCCATGGGGAACTTGTCTCTGATGACAACGGTGTCAGGGAACTCTTTTTCATAGTCAAGGACATCCCTGGGATGGGGCTTGATGATAACGCGGTTGCCCTCCTTGTACTCATCAATGATGTCGCCAAAGAGCTTCTTGCGGACATCCATCTCGCAAAGAGGCTCGGTAAGGATCATTACCTGAGGGCGAGTATCGCTGCCATCTCCAATGAGCTGTGATACTACACTGTCCTTGTTCTCAAGGAAGATATCCACCAGGACTTTGTGGTCCTCAGGGGTAAGCTTTTTATCAAGCTCTTCTCGGGGCTCCTCCACTACGTTTGGCGGAAGTGAGTGATTGGCGCTGATGTCGTTGACTTCATAGTCAATGCAGTATCTGCTGTATCCGCTCTCGATAAATATAAGACCCAGAGCTGCCATGGCGCGCTTAAGTGGCCATGCTCCTCTGTTGGCGTTGCGGGCTTGATCATCAAGCCTTCCGGAATTCAGTCCATCCTCAATGGCATGATAGCGGATCTTCTTGTAATTTAAGTAGTAGCCGATGGGGTCCGAATCGCAGAACACGTACACGTCGCTGTAGGCCGAGAGGTCTGTCGGAATGTGTGGTTCCTGGAGCTTGCCAAGAAGCTTGGTGTAAGTGATCCTCTGAAGGAGATTGGCAACAATGTTGCCCTTGTCTCTGTGGTAGCTCATGACTTCTTCGCTGGTCACATCTTCCTTCTCATCAAACATGAAGACCTTATCAAAGACTCTTGCTCTCTCGAGGCGCTCTTTTAGCTTACCAAAGTCATTGGACATGGTGCTGAGCATGATGTCCGCCTTGGCGCTTGAGTCATGTCTTTTCACCAGCTCTTTTACCACTGCGATGTAGGCGTGGTAGTAGGTGTGGCATATGTAAATTCTTGTGTTATCTCTTTTACTCATATCAACAATTATATTCTAATTGCGCAAAATAAAAAAGATGAGTCACTGGGGACGTTTCACTTTGTCTCATTTTGAGTCACCGGGGACAGTTCTCTTTAAGTCATGGGGACTAAGTCATGGGGGGACGGTTCTATTGACTCATTGGTGAACTTATGTCACGTATTGGCTTAGTACGCCATCCTTGACACCCATAAGTCAGAATGCTGACTTTTCATCACCGACGGCGATAGACTCATGAGCAGCTGATTAGCATCACCATCGGCTTTCTCAGCTTAGCATTCTGATTTATGTGCATCAAGGACAAGCCCTGCCTAAGGCAGGGTGGCTGGTTTATTACCTCTGGCTCCTGATCTATGAGCAGCTGGGGAGTCAGCGGGGACGGTTCTCTTTGACTCATTTTGAGTCGCCAAGGCGGCTTACTTCAACATATCGTCCCATTTTCTATACCCATTGAGCACTTTTTCGGCTATATGTAGAAAGATTTTGCCTCCTAAATTTTTGAACTGCAAATTTTCTATGCCCATAACCAAGTTTTTGTCATATATATAGAAACAGTTCAGTCAAATTCTATGCCCACGAGGTACTTTTTTTCATATATGTAGAAAAAATGATCATCTCCATTTTTTGACTCTAATATTTTCTAAACCCAAAGGGCACTTTTTCTGATATATGTAGAAAATTTGGTGAATGAAACTTCTTCGACATCACAACTACCATGCCACAGATCTTTTGTGATGAATCTCTGTTCCCGGCAATCGCCTAAACATTCGGCTGACCAAATCCTACTTTACCGGTCCGCCTTAGTGACCGACCGCTCATATAAATACCGGAGTCAAGGGACAGTACGCTGGGCGCCGCCCTTTGGCGCCCGGGCATCCCTTGGGTCCGGTATTTATTTGAGCTACAATCCCATGGCGGCGGGCTTGTATTCCCTAACGCCCGTCACCACTCGCACCTCGAGTCACTAGAACCGCCCCTTGACTCTGGAACCGTTCCCTTACCTCCTCGTGTAGCAAGTCAACAGAACCGTCCCCTTGACTTGTCGAATTACAGTAACAAAGCTAAAAAGGTGCTTGCTCTATGCCATGAGCAAACACCTTTTATTCAAGCATAATATATAGGAATCAGAAACATGTGAGTCAATTTGAAACGTCCCCAGTGACTCAAAATGAGTCAATCTGAAACGTCCCCGGTGACTCATTAATCCTGTACGACTGAGTATTCTACGGGCTTGCCGGAGAAGTACTCGTCGAAGATTCTGGTAAGATTAGAGTCGTCCTTAACTTCCTGAGACTCTGCTCCGTCTTTTGCGTAGTAGTAGGTTGCGTTACCGTTGGTGTCGAAGACTTCGGAAGCTTCCTCAGCGACAACGAGCTTATTGTCCTTGACTGTGTACTTGAAAACTTCGTGATGTCCGCCAACGTAAATGTAGCCGTCATTGAGTGTAACAGGATAAGCTGTTCCGATTGAAGCTACCTGGCCAATCATTACGATAGAATCATTATCATATACAAACAGTGATGAATCGATGGCATTCCTGGTGTCGTTCTCTCCGTTGTAGCATGCGCTTGAAACGAAGAATACATCTGTATCTCCGACAGGTTCATTTGCATATCCCATGCCGGGCTTGAAGTCATCGATCATCTTGGTGAAGGTTGCGTACTTACTAAGATCAACCTTTGAATAATCGATAGGAATAAGGTCTGAGACGGGCTTAAGGTCGAGATTTAAATATCTCTCCTCAGTCATCTTAAGTCTGTCTGTGTAATCTTCCTCGGTCATGCTCTCCCAGGTTGCACCGTCATCGTAGCTTACAAACCAGGGATTCTTCTCATCTTCGTAGCCGTCATACTTAAGTGTGAACTGCTGCATAAGATTTGTTGTGCCGGGTTCGATCTCATATAAAGCTACTTCGTTTTCATTTGCACCGCTGGAAGAAACATTTGCAAATCCGCCGTACTCAAGAGCATAGCATTTGTTTCTTGAAGTTCCGCTGATAACGTGTGCCGGCTCTCTGTTTACCATGGTGTAGATGTCGTATACCATGGTAGGCTCGCTGCTATCTCCGATAACACCGATGAGGAGCTCATCAACACCGTCGCTTGAGATATCCTTGTAAGCATAGCCGATCTTATTAAGAGCCTTCTCACCCTCATTCTGAATGAGTGCGCCATACTCTGGACTAAGACCATTTTCCTCAAATTTGGCTGCATCCCAGCCCTCTTTGCAGGCCTGAACAAATGAATCAAGTGTTGTGAAGTACAGGTCCTCACCCTTGATGCCTGCGCCGTACATGTAGTAGCATCCTTCTTTTGCTTCAATGGATTCAATGATGCTGTCAGTTGCCAGATAAAGCTTGTTGTAATCCTCGGCTGATTCCATATCGGGATATGTTACGTAATCCCACTGTACATCTGATGGATAGCCCTTTAATACATCTACGTACTGTCCGTCTGAAGTCATGATCTCGCCAACCTTGGTGTACATTCCGCCTGCAATATAGTTCTTGTCTACATCCGCAACTACGGAAAATGCATATCCTCCAAAGCCTGCTTCGTTGCTTGCCTTGTCAAAAAAGCTGATCTCATTACCGTTAATGTATGCAAGGAATTTGCCTTTGAACTCCTCGGGCATTGTTATCGAATAAAGATCTGTTGAAAGAACCATGTCCTCAACATAAGTAATGTCTTCGCCAGACTCAGAAAACTCTTCAGTTTCAGGAGCCTGTTCTGCAACTTCAGTAGCTGCCTCAGTCTCCTGTGCCTGCTCTGTAGGTGCTTCTGCTACCTGCTGTGTTCCGCAAGCTGTAAGTCCAAACATAACACCAACCATTAAAAGTGCAATTCTTCTCTTCATAATAAATCTGTCTCCTCTTCTCTCTTAGGTGCCCCTTGTGGGCATTGTCATCAACTAAAATGATACTACTCCAGGAAGTATCACAGATTTATCACACAGCACATTTAATAGTCTTTTTAGGATTTTTCAAACCTTGCATCTATTGTTACATCTTTGGTACAACGCAGATAAGTAGGGCCTGCCGCCTTATGATATCTCCCCCTTACAGAAGGACGTTCATCAATTTCTCTTTCCCTGTTTTCATCAGGATCAGGTAAAAGAAATTCCGACTCCGTGACAGTTACTCTCTCAATCGGGGAGTACTCTTCCCCGAGCATCATCACAGGCCCTTCACAGCTCAAATATATCTGCTCCATTGAAATATCATGCACCCTTCCGGGAATCCTGTCTGTGTTCTCCCTCATGGTAGCGGTAATTGCGATGGGTTCACCATTTCCCCACCAGCTGAATACTCCGGTCTTTCTAACCCTTGAATCAGCAAAGTTCCTGGTGTTTCCCTGAATATGATGGATGCGGATATTGTAGATATCTCCGCCATCCCTTGACCAGATACCTATTCCCCTGATGCAGTCCCTTACTATGCAGTTTGATATGAGCACATCATGAATATCGCCATGAGTCTCGGTTCCTATCTTGATTGCCGAGCAGTTAGATGAAAGAATACAATCGCTTACAACAATATTGCAGCAGTCGCCGTATTTTTTGTACATAGGAGTTGTGGACTTGATGACCACACTGTCATCTCCGCTTGTTATCCTGCAGCCTCTGATGATCACATCCCTGCAGCAATCCGGATCAATGCCATCTGTATTAGGCCCTCTTTTATTATTCTCAATAACAATGTTCTCAATCCTGACATTTCTGCAACCCGCCATGTGAAGGGTCCAGAAGGCAGAATCCTTAAAGGTCACATTCTTTACTACAAGTCCTTCCACATCTTCAAGGTAGCTCATTCTAGGTCTGAATCCCGTAACAGCAAGTGGACTTCCCTCCTCAGCATGATCGGGATCATCATCAAAAAAGACCTTTCTGCCCTGACCGTCGATTACCCCGGTCCCCGTTATGGCAATATTCTTTTCATGGAGGGCAAAGAGAAAGCACCCTCCTTCCCATCCATCAACCTCATTATCACTTCCGCTTTCCCTGAAGTAGTCAGTGGTATCTGCTTCATCAAGGCTCGCCAAAAGAACCGCTCCATGCTCAAGATGAAGCTCAACATTTGATTTCAGGCACAGTGTCCCTGAGAGAAATCGCCCCGAGGGGATGACTACCCTTCCGCCGGATTTGCTGCAGTCATCAATCGCTCTCTGGATAGCCTGTGTGCACTTAGTAGCGCCGTCAGACACCGCGCCATAATCCAAAATGTTACAGATCATTGTACCTAAAAAGTTCCTTTCCGCTCAGATCAGTCTCCAGCCTGGTTCCTCTTTCAAAACAGCTGATCTGTTTTCCATCGATAAATGCATAAGCTTTGTCTTTAACATGTTCAAGCTTGTACACGTGGCCACCTATATGCTGTTCATAGTAGCCCGTATCTTCTTTTATGCTGCTCCAGATAAGCTTGTCCCTCATAAGGACAACGCCATACATTCTGCTGATATATTCAAGGACCGCAAGCATAGCAGGCCCATATGCATCCTGTCTGCCGTCAACTCCGTAAAGTGAAGGCTTCATTGTGTCCGGGTCGTACTGCTGCACAAAAATGCAGTCCTCTCCGATAGCTTCAAAGAGCTTCTTACCAAGCTTCGGAATCAGGTTATAGTATTCATAGTTTTCCAGCGCAGGAATTGCTCTTTGATAAGTGAGCGCCTGAGCCTGTCCGCTCCAGTTATTAACCTCATCATTTCTGTAAAGCGGGTCTGATACAGCTACAGATGGAAGAGGGAATTTTGTCCAGAATTCCTTTTCGTTAAGCAGATGCTCCTTTACAAACCTCTTTGCATCTTCCTCTGACATGCTCCTCCAGTACATCATTCGGAGGTTGTTGTGAGTCAGTACATCCATCTGTCTGTGCTTATTATCTCTGTCATAAAAGGCGCCTTTTTCTTCATTCCACAGTATTTCCCTTATCCTGCTTTTTAAATCATCAGCGTCTTTTTTGTGCCTCTCATAAAGCTCTTTATCCCCTTTTATGAGCGCTATTTCTGCCATAGTCTCTTTAGCCGAATAGGAAAAGCTCATAAAATCCATAGAAGCTATTGGAACAGTATCGTATCCCTCGGGCGGCTCATCACTCTCCCAATAGTCGGGAGCATCTCCATACCTGAGCGCATTGTCTTCGCCGGTATCAAATCTGCACCAGCTCTCAAGACAGCCATCATTGTCGGAGTCCCTAACCTTCCAAAGATATTCATCATACTTTCTGAGCACTTCATAAAGCTGCTCAAGGTACTGCGGATCCTTACCCGTCATGTAATAAACATCGAGGGCAGGAGAAGGAAAACAGAAACCCTGAAACTTATCATACTGAGGGATCAGCTTACCATCCGCATACTCTATGCTGCCGGGCAGTCTTCCGTCCTGCCTCTGATGATCCATAAATATTTTCTGGTTATTGTAGGCCACTTCGAGATTTCTTTTCCCATACATGGCTCCGCCCATGGGCTGCGTCTCAATCCAGACCTTGTTGTAGCCTCCGCCTTCTATGAGGACCTTTCTGCCTGCAAAGTCTTTAATATTTAAAAGACATTTCTCCTCTGCGGAGTCAAAGAGCTTTTGCACTAAACCGTTAGATATCTTAAAAACTACCTTTGTCTCATCCATAGGCTCATCCCTTCAATCCGCTGGTTCCTATGCCTTCAACCAAATACTTGTTAAAGAACAGGAATATCAAGAACACCGGAACAAGAGACAGTGTAGACATCGCAAACATTGCTCCGTAGTCAGTTACAGATGCAGAATCAGCAAAGAGCTTGATCGCTATGGATGCTGTGTAGGACTGAGGCCTTGATAGGTAAAGGAGTGGCCCCATATAGTCATCCCACTTCCAGTAGAACTGGATGATGACCGTTGTAACGATTGCAGGCTTTAACAGTGGCAGAATGATCCTGGAATATATTCCGTACTTGCTGCAGCCGTCGATCTTGGCAGCTTCATCCAGCTCCCTCGGTATTCCCTGCATGAACTGCATCATCTGGTAGATAAAGAATGCCTGTCCGCAGAAATAAGGAAGGATCAGGGGAACATAACCCGGCACGAGCCCAAGTCTGTAGTAGATCAGGTACTGAGGAATCATTATTACCTGCCCCGGAAGCATCATTGTTGCCAGCATAAAGGTAAACCAAAGCTTTCTGCCTTTGAATTTTATTCTGGAAAAAGAGTACGCTACCAATGATGAAGACAGTACAGTGCCAAAGGTAGCTATGGTTGTAACAAGCAGCGAGTTTTTGAAGAATGTAAAAAAGGTTGTTCCTCCAAAGCCCTTCCAGCCTGTATGATAGTTTGTGCTCTTAAAGGTTTCCGGAATAAGGCTTAGAGTTCCCCTTAGTATTTCAGAGTTATCCTTGAAGGATCCGCTGATCATCCACAAAACCGGATATATCATGATAAATCCAAAGAGCATGACCAGCAGATGATACAATGTTTTTCTTATTAATCTCTTTTCTCTCATGTTCTGCTGCCCCCTTAGCTCTCTGACTCGCTAAATACCCAGAACTTCGACGTTCTGAAAATCACAAGTGTTATAAGGCTCATAACGATCAGCATCACCCAGCTCATGGCGCAGGCGTAGCCCATTTTGTTATATTTGAATGCCTGATTATATACGTTGAGAGCATACAGCATTGTTGCGTTATTGGGGCCTCCTCCCGTTATTACAAAGGCCTGTGTGAAGGTCATGAATGATGAAATGGTCTGCATTACAAGGTTATAAAGAATGATGGGTGAAAGGCACGGAAGCGTGATCCTGAAAAAGCTCTGAAAGCCATTGGCGCCATCGATCTGAGCAGCCTCATAATAGGTTGACGGTATCTCTTTTAACCCTGCAGCAAAGATGATCATGGATGAACCAAACTGCCACACTGCCATAAGGATAAGAGGATATATGGCCAGGGCTTCGCTTCCAAACCAGTTGATCTTCTCAAATCCCATGTTCACCAGGACGGAGTTAAAAAGACCTTTCCTTGCAAAGAGCTGCTTCCAAACCAGAGCTACTGCAACTGATCCGCCTACAAGGGATGGCACATAGTACAAAGACCTGTAGAAGGTTACCATCCTGCTCTTTCTTGTCAGAACAAAGGCAACCAGCAGTGCGAATGAAAGCTTCAGCGGAACTGCCAGAAATACATATTGAAGTGTCTTATTTATTGACTTTAAAAAGACCTCGTCCTTAAACAGCATCAGGAAATTCCTAAATCCCACAAATACAGCCACTTTGCTCCCCAGCGAATAGTCTGTGAATGCGTAGTATAAAGACATACAGATCGGAATAAAAGAAAAACAGACGAACCCGAAGATAAACGGTGCAGCAAATACATGTCCCACAACGTTGTCATTATTCATAAACATACCAAGGCGCGTTGTCCAGGCCTTCTTACTATCTCCCATGAAAAAACTCCCCTTTCATTTCCTTAGGAAAAAGAAATCCTGCCCGCTTTAGGCGAGCAGGATCTTAAGATCAAAATTTAATTAAAGATTGCTTGCGCATCGGCATAGGTTTTCTCGGCTGCCTCTGATGCTGTGATCTCGCCACTTACAACCTGCTGGATATAGTTCAAGTAATTATCCTGTACCTGATCCTGTCCATCAGGAGATAAAACGTTGTACTCCTTAGGTGTTGGATTCTTGCTGACGCTGTCAACATAGTCATACATGATCTGCTGTCCCTTTGTTGCTGATGCAGCAAGAGCAGCTCTTACATCTTCATTGGCAGGAATGCCTCTTTCTGCCTGAAGGATGTTGTTGCAGTCAACGTCATTCTCAAACCAGCTTATGAATGCTGCAGCGGCCTCTTTGTGCTCTGAATCCTGAGAGACGCAAAGCATCTGGGAGGACTGGATCAAAGCGCCTGAGTTGCCGCTGGCAGCAACTTTTGGGAGTGGGGCAAGTGCTAATTCTCTTCCCTGTTCTGCGCAGACATTATATATGGTCGGGAACTGGTTTACAGCTACCCAGGTCATTGCAGCCTCGCCCGTTACCAGGAAGTCATTTTCAATATTGGTAACCTCTGCTGAGGCACCGGCATCGGGATATGATCCCTTCTTTATCATGTCAGCTCTCATCTGAATGAAAGGAGTAAGCATCTGAGGATCATCAAAGCCCATTCCCGTAAGATCCAGATTAAAGAAGCTGTACTGACCAAGTGAACCCTGCTGTCCAATGTATGTTGAACAACCGGCAATAAAGTCAGAAGTAAGGAATGTAGATGAACCGAATATTCCAAGCTTCTCTGTAATGGTATCTGCTGCCTTCTGATAGTCTTCCCAGGTCCAGTTTTCTGTGGGAAGCTCAGCTCCTGCCTCTTCAAACATTGCAGGATCATAAGCAATTCCGTAAGTATTGATACCGTTTGTAAGACCAAGCTGTGTTCCATCAGTCTCTCTTGTGGTCTTAAGGTTTGCCTCTGAGATCTTGGAAACATCCACAACACCCGAATCAATAAACTCATCAAGAGGATATATCTTATCCAGATACATCGGGAAATTGCCTCCAAGCTGGAATACATCCCACACTTCATCAGAAGCAACCAGAGTTTTCAGTTTTGTAAAATAATCATCGAATGAATAATACTCATATTCAAAAGTTACATTGGGATGCAGACTCTCGTATAACTCGATTGCTGCTATTGTCTTGTCGTGCCTGTCCTGTGATCCCCACCAGGCCATTCTCAATGTAATAGGCTCATCACTTGCAGTAGCTTCTGCAGCCTCGGTAGTTTCAGCTTCCGCAGTTGCTTCTGTTGTAGCAGGAGCTTGTGTCTGCTGTGTTGCTTCTGTATCTGATGACTGTGTGCTATCTGCCTGGCTGCCACAGCCTGCAAGTACCCATGTAATCATTGTTGCAGCCAATAATACACTTACTAACTTTTTCTTCATATTTCCCTCCAGTGTCCCTGTTGCATAAAATCAAACATATTTGCAACAATTCCTTCTCACTCATGTTATAAGGTTCACATCAAGACGTCTTTCGTTGTTAAAATCTTATAACTGCAATGCCGGATATTCAATATTTTTGGGCACTTCTGACAACAAAGTGAAAACAAAACCAATTTTCAAACTATATTTACTGCCCCTTCAAAATGGACTTGCGATATTGAAGAGGAGAAACCGTCATCTGCTTTTTAAAAACACGTTCAAAATAAGTGAGACTGTCGTATCCAAGGCGGTTTGCAATCTCTCCCATGCTCATGCTCTCATCCATAAGATACTGCTTACTGGCAACTATCCTGTACAGGTTGATATACTCAGAGATCGTAAAGTTGGTCACCTCCTTGAATATCCTGCACAGATAAGGCTTACTCATATAAAACTGATCCGCCAGCATAGTTACCGAGCCTATTTTGTCGTAATTTTCAGCGATGTAATCCGCCACCTGATGAACTCTTTTTTGTTTCTCAATGTGAGGCTGGACACCGACTTCAGTAAACTTTCCGAGCTTTCTCTTTTCCCAGCTGTTCTGCTCAAATATGAGCTTTAATATTTCCAGTTTGATCTTCCCGGCTGTGAGCTTATCCTTCTTGCCTGTGACAAGTTCCTCAATGGTCCTTAGAGCGCTCTGCACGGACTCATCATCTCCCACCTGATAAACACCGTGGTGGTCGGAAAAGAATTTTTTCACATCAATTCCTAGAAGGCTGCAAAGAGGTGCAATAGCCCCTTCCTTAAGCTCTATCAGCATCCTGTCATGACTGTTTCCGCCAATGATATTGGTCTTTGCAATCTTGTCTTTGTCAATGATGGTGATGGTTCCCGGCATCATTCGATAACAGACGCCTTCGTAAAAGAAATATCTCTCCCCGTCATATATATACTGGATCTGATATTCATTGTGATAAAAACCAAGTGGCGTGGTAAAGTTCTGATTTCTTGACACTCTTCCCACTGCAACGCCATCAAATTCACCCTTGTAGATTTCCTTAAACATCATATCTCTCTTTCGTCAAAACCTATGAACACAGGATGCTCTAAAGGAGTCTCGTTCGGCTGATGAAGAACCAGATACTGCTCTCCTTCAAAGGTCTCAAACACCATTCCGTGTCCGCCGTCCTTATCAAATAAAGGTTTTTCGTCAACGGACCATGTTCCGTCAATGTCTCCGTTGTCTGACCTTGCGATTCCTTCAGCATATCCGCCTTCTGCCATGGTTGACCAGAGCATAATGAGTTCTCCGTCCTTTTTTCTGTGCATAAACGGACCATCTGTAACGTATACCGGGCCGTTCCATAACCTATGTGCTATGCTCTTTACCCAAGGCTTTGCCATTGAAGCAGTAAAAAGAGTTCTCGGCTCCGATATGGGACGCTTTAGATCATCAGATAGTTCAACCGCACATATCTGTCCGTCTCCCACATCCATCCATTCATGTGAAAACACCATGTAGGGCTTTCCTTTTGGTGAAAGATAAAATGTTCCGTCAAGACAGTTCCATTCATCAGGTGTTATCTTTCCTTCACTGTGGATTCTAAACGGTCCAAGGGGGCTATCGGAAGACAGGATCATCGTGCCCTTCTTATCAAGAGCCTCGCTGTTGAAAGTCGCAAACATGTAAAACGCTCCCTTATAGATGTGTACTTCCGGAGCCCAGTAGTTCTTATCTGCCCAGAAGTCAGCAGGACGATGGAACACTTCAAATGGTCCATCCCATGTTTTAAGGTCCTTGCTGGTATAGCAGTCAAAGCCATCAGCCAGTCCCCAGCATGTCTTAGCCCTGGTTCCGTACATGTAATATGTGCCGTCATATGGCAGAACAAATGGATCTCTTATATTTATCTCTTCAAGTGTCATAGCTATTTCCCCCTTTTCCATCAAACTATTATACAAAAAATCGGGCAGAGGTGACTCTCTGCCCGATAGCAAATTATTAGCATTTATTATGTTAATTTTGTGCTTACAGTTCATAAACATAAATGGTATATGGACTGCTCTCATCAGTGTAGCTACCAATCAGTTTAAGGCCGATCTCTGCAGCATTGCTGATCTCAAACCTTGCAAAGATATATTTACAGTCAAGGCTCCTTAGCTCATCCATGTTTGCAATAAGGCGCTTGTCCTCAGGGTCCATAACACGAAGTGGAGCGTAGGTGTTTTCATCATCAGCTGAGATAAGATTGACTCTTGCTCCCCATCCGACGAAGTATGAAGCCAGAGAAGGCGAGCCTTCAAAAGCAGGCTCAATGACTCTGGTCCATTTGTCCTTGTACTCCTGGGCATACATTCCAAGATATCCGTCAACGGAAGCAATGCCATTATAGTTGAGGATCGCGGGATGGAAGCCGTAAGTGGCGGACCACTCGCCATTATAATCAATCTCGTCCTTGATCTTCTCAAAGAGCTTAGCTGAATAGAACTCGTTGTAATTAACCGTGCTGGTTTCTTTGTGCTTTATAACCTTGTAAGCCTGGTTGTAGCAGGTGTAGTAGAAATCGTTGTAAACCTGCGGAACAAACATTACAACAACCACTGCCAGAGTGACGATAACGTTTGCCAGCAGCTTAAGGTTCTTTTTCCCATAATCGTACATGCGGATGCAGACAAGTAGAAGCTCTGCGTACCACAGGAAGGTGTTAAAGTAAGCTGTTCTTGCAAACTCAAATCCTGTAAGGGGCGGAAGCAGCATCTCAAAGAGATGTCTGAAAGGTGCAAACTGATATAGGCCAAAGATCAGCACATTGAAGATGATCCAGAGCATCACCAGATTTATGGGATCTGTCAGTATCTCTTTTGCCTTACCTGCTCTTACGTGGCCGATGTTGATAAGAACCAGTGCAATCAGCACCACGCCAAGCACGATGTAGGTATGTGAATCCTCCGAGTGGAAGGATGCATTTACAAATTCACTGAAGGCTGTTGCCATGGCCTGTCCAAATGACAGATTGCCGTGATCCATGGTGGTCCTGATGGTCACCGTATCCGTTCCGAGCATCTGCCCGAAAAGCCTGTACTCGAGAAGGATGTATCCCAATGAGAGAACAACAATTGAAGCAAAGGTACTCTTTGGGAATTTCTTGTCCCTGATCCACAGGATGATAACCGCACAGACCATGTAACTCAGGATAAAGAATCCATGGTATGAAAAGTAGGAAATCAGCGGATAGAAGAACACCGCCACATACCACGGAAGTCTCTCTTTAAAGCTCTGCGAAAAGTATAGCTTTCTCAGGAAAAGAACTATAAAAGGCACCGAGGTAAATGCAATGCCGTAGGTCGGGAAAACCGGTATCATTCCGAAGGCTGCTGCGATGACGATAACAAGGGGCTTGTAGTTTTCGTAGCGCTCCTTATAAATATCTTTTGCCAAGAGAATGAAAGACAACATTCCAATGGCTATCTTGGCAGCGTAACCGGCAAGGTACGCCCAGTAGGTGGGCAGCACAATATAAAAGAAATTGTAGAGATTAAACTCAGAACCGAAAAGGTCCCTTGGCACTCCGTGAAGAATCGGAGCGTCAACTCCGTGGGCAAACCACAGATGCGCCTTCTTTAGCATCTCGTAGTGGCCCATGAACAAGTCTAAATTGTCGTGGATCTGAAAATAGCTCTCCCCACGAAATACAAGGAACACTGCCGCTTGTATAAGAAGCAGTGTTCCTGTTAAGTACATATACCAATACTTTTTTATCTTATGATTCATAGTCCTCACCAACTGTGAACTTAGGAGTCCATTTTCCGTTTACTTTCTCAAAGAGGTCTCTGTTGACGTACTTATCAACAACCTCCCAGAACTCTGCCTCGGTGATAGACAGATACTTGCATGCCTTGGCGATGTACTGCTGACCGCAGAGTCCGTCGTACTCGTTGACGTACCACTTGCCGTCTTCTCTGGTAAATCTGCCCTCTCTGATGTCATAGCAGATCTCATCAGTAGCATATCCGAAACCAAACTTAAGGTACTTGATCATCTGATTGGGGATCTGAAGGTCACAGTCGAGAGCTGTGTATCTTCTGTAACGGCCAAGATCATGAAGATCTCCTGATCTGCCGGTAAGTCCTCTTGCAACAGCAAAGTCAGCATTTCCAACCTGTGACCACTCTCTGGTGTAGTACTGAAGGAAGATAGCCTTGATGCCCTTCGCCTGCATCTCCTCAACGGTAGGTATCTTGTAGAGGAAAAGATCCTTTTCAGTAATGTTGTTTGAAAGATCAACGAAGCTGTCTACGCTTGCTCCACGGATTGTCTCAAGCTGCATTACTGAGAAAGCATTACCTGTTGCTTCCTGGTTCTTGGCAGCACCGAGTGTAAGAGCTGCGTTCTCGCCCTGGATGATAAGAGGGATGTTGAACTTAACAGCCATGATGTATGAAGAAGCCCAGAGGCAGTACTCTGAAGCAGCGATGATATTTCCACGCTCAAAGAATGATTTTCTTGCGAGCTTCTTGGCAACGATAGGATTTGGACGGATTGAGATGATGTCAAAACCAAGGTTGTTTAAGTTGTTGATGTTCTTGCGACCGATCTCAGTGATCTCGTCAGGCATGCAGTTGATAAGAAGAGGATTAAGTCCAAGCTTCTCCTTGGCATATACTGCCTGGAAGGTTGAATCCTTACCACCGGAAACACCGATGATACAGTCATAGATATTTCCTCTCTTCTTGGCCTCTGCCTTGGCTTCCTCAGCAAAGCCCTTAAGCTCTGCCTCTCTTGCAGCCCAGTCTATTGTTGCCTTGGATTCCTCGTATCTGCAGGCAAAACAGATCTGCTCATCATCGAATATGATGCCCGGTCTTGTATCCGGCTGAAGGCATCTCTTGCAATATCTCATCTTCATGTCTAAATCCTCCGAAAATCTTATGAATAAATTATCCCGTTAAGTATACAATTATTGTTTTCTTCTGTCTATTCCCGCAGCCTTGTAGTATTCAGCCTTATCCCTGTACATCATTCTGTCTGCCACCTTCTCAAGGTCTTCTACAGAAAGTTCAGGATGATCTTTATGGGCTGCATAGCCTACAGCTATTGTAAGTACATTCTGATATTTGCCATGCCAGGATGCAGCCTCATTCTTCATATCAGTCAAAAGAGCTTTTGAGTCATCGGTATGTACAATAGCAATAAACTCATCACCGCCGGTACGATAAACCTTGCCTCTTGAGGCAACTGCCTTTAGCAGACATTCAGAACAAGCCTTAATGAGCTCATCGCCGGCTGCATGGCCCTTGGTATCATTGGCAGCTTTCAGTCCGTTTACATCAATTGAGAAAACAGAGAAATCGTCCTCAATCTCTTTTTCATGATATACAAGGATATCTTCCTCATAGCATCGTCTGTTATAGAGTCTTGTGAGCTCATCCGTCATGGCTATACGGATAAGGTGCTCTTCTCGTCTCTTCTCAGCTTCTATGCTCTGGATAGTAAAGACAACGATCATCGGTCTTCCGTCATCGCCTCTTTCAGCCACGATGTACTGAGCTCTGAACCATCCGCTGTACTTGTTGATGAACTCACCGGATATGATCTTTTTATTTCCAAGTCTGTCCTGGACAGTTGTTATATTCGTAAAATTAATGAACGCCTGTGCCTGATCCTCAACGATATCCCCTATGATCTGACGGGTCATATAAGTGTGGTCATACACAGCAAAATCAAGGCTCTTCTCATGGAGCTTGTCATCGGCGTTATCGCCTCTTAAAGGACGCTCAGTCATCTTGTAGAAGTCGATGAGATTAACCTTGTCATAAATCTCCGCCATGGAATCCAGAATATCCAGCTGTTCTGTCATCTGAGATTCATGCTGCACGAGATCTTCCTGCTGTATCATTGTGTCCCTGAAATAGGTTGTTGCCAGTCTTCCGAGGGCAAGTCCTGCGACTGTCATGATAATGGTCTCTATGGTGTATCCGCCAATTGCATTAAGAAAATATGCCAGCGCTGTGCCATAGTCTGACCTCATGCTTGAAAAATAAGGCGCTACCATCCATGTAGAAAGCAGCATCAGACAGTAGTTGGATATTACAGCGAAAATGTATATCCTGGTATCACAAAACAGTAAGCTAAGGAGTGGCACTAAAAACCAGGTCAGATAAACCGCAACACGTCCATAGGTCATATGCGCCAGGAGCATGTTGAAAGCCAATAGTGCAGTAATACTGGTCACTACAGAATCCGGCCACTTCTTAAGCATCAGATAATGTCCAAAAGCAAGTATAGCCACTATCACTGATATCTGAATGCATATATCATAATCCACATTCTTGAATACTTCTGCAGCGACTCCAAGCGCTATTGCCGGTCCGGTAAAAATACAGAACCACAAAACAACATTGAGGGATCTGTTTACCGTTATTCGATTTTCCCTTAAGAATTCATCAAAGGATTTTGTTTTCTGGGGGGCATTATCCATATTAGTCCTCCTGTCATGACCTTATGCATGATCTTTAGAACGTGTCAGTCTGGTTGAGCCATCTGTGATCGTAAAAGAGCCAGCTCTTGTATGGAAGAACTCTTACTCCCATTTTATCTGCTTCTCTTAAGAAATACAAAAAGTAAAGCACGCAGAATATGATCACTGCAGCTGTGACTCTCTTTTTCTTCTTAGGGTCTTTTATGCTGCAGATGATATTGGGCAAAAGAAGCATCTGAGCCGTTGTCAGATAGTATGAAAATCTCGTTACCAGAGGAAGCCAGTAGCAGCTCAGGTAAAGAGCAGTTCCCATGATGTTCATGTTGAAATACATGCGGTTATCGATGCGATTCTTGATGGCATCTTCGTAGCAGATTAGGCATATCACCAGTACAAAAATGCATCCTGCTATAGGAGCTGCATACTCGACAACGGTATGTACCTCCTCGATATATACGGTATTTCTGTAAGAAGGATAGAGCTTCAGCGCAATATCCATTATCTGTTTGTTAAAGAGTCCTACCACGACTGCAAATACTGCCAAAAGAACTATCGCCCATCTCTTCCACTGCACCCTTGCCAGAAGGTACATGGGAATTACTACCAGTACCGACTTGTGGAAGGTTGCTGCAAACAGTATCAGTACAAAGAACTTGATGATACCCTGCCAATTGATATCCACCAGATAGCGCAGTGCAAAGGTGGCGATGGCCAGGGCAAAGTAATACCTGACAGTATTAAAGCTCTTGTAGTAAAGGCCAAATGTCATGAATATGAAAAATCCCCAGGCAAAGCTGTCGCTCTGATCCTTTATCACCTTCAGGAAAACAGCTACTATTGCAGCTCCGAAAACTCCGAACATCAGAAGATAATCTTCCTTGCCTGAGAGCGTGTAGAGTATCCTTACAACCAGATTAAATCCGGGCTCGGTAACGACATAGCCCCTCTGGAATATCTCATGGCAGGTAACCACATAGGTTCCGTAGTCATTACCAACCTCGTGGCGAAGAGCCGCAAGGGTTGTAAGTATCATAAACACAGAAACAAGACACAGAGCATTAAGAGCTCTCTGCCTTGTTGTATATCCCATCAATATTTCACCATGCGCTTTTGTAACAGTCTGAACATGGCAAGCCAGCACGATGGTGATGGCAGCTATCAGCACATAAAGAACCATTTACTCCATCACTCCGACTATTTTTATATCCTGCTTTTGAAGGGTATAGACCACTTTGTCCATAACCTCTGTCTTATCTTTTCCGGATCTGAGTTTTAATATAACTCCGTCTGCTGCTCTCATTCTGTCGAACTCATCAAGGTCATATCTGAACTGGTCTGTAGCAAGCTCAATATAGTTGCCGTCGTACTCAAGAAGATGTGATCTGTTGGCATTGTACTCATCAGTATCTCTCTTGCCAAGGTAAGGAATCTGTGGATATCTGATCACCCAGTCCCTCTCAGTGTAGATGGCATCGTCGAAGATTCCGTATAAAAGAACTGCAAACAGGCTCACGAAAAGACCTATGAGAGCTCCTAAAAATGCTGCATTACCCTCTCTGGTATACTCGTCGTATTCCTCGATCTCCGCATCTGTCCAAAGATCTATTGATGCTATCATGTCCAGAACATCCGCAAATGCAGGAAGTGCAACCTTGTAGGCATCAGATATGCTCTGGATCATCTCCTTGTCTGTACCTGTAACAACAACGGTGAGAATCCTGTAATCTCCGAGTATCTCGCCCTTAACACACTCAAGGATCTGTGCCTTGGTAACTCCGGGCGCCTCTTCCAGAGCCCTGTTTACAACAGGGTCGTCTCTTAGTATTCCGTCCCAGGTATAGGCATTGAAATAATCCGGTCCCTGAGGGAATGCTTCATAATCAAAGTTTATATAGTAGTCGTTTCTTATGCGATAAACGGTATTGCCACTCTTTACATTGCTGTAGATCACATAACTGACAAATCCAAGCAATGCGCCAAGTGCTGTCACTGCAATGACAATCCAGAATCTCTTTACAAACTGCCTGAAGAACCTTTTCAGATCTATAGGTCTTGTATCAAAGTCCTTTGTGGACATGTTTTTCCTCCCCCGGATGGCAATATTTACTCTATTTTAATAATAAGAATTGCGCCGCCTCATTGCAATAACCTATTTACTTAAGGAGTCTCTTTATGTATGCGCCTGTATAGGACTTTTTGCACTTTGCAACCTCTTCGGGAGTTCCGGCAACCACTACAGTGCCGCCCTTGGAGCCACCTTCAGGTCCCATATCTATGATATAGTCTCCGGTCTTGATAACGTCGAGGTTGTGCTCAATGACAACCACTGTGTTACCCTGATCAACAAGAGTGTGCATGATCTTAACCAGCTTCTGGACATCTGCAAAGTGAAGACCTGTTGTGGGCTCGTCCAGAATATAAACAGTCTTACCTGTTCCAACCTTGGAAAGCTCGGTTGCGAGCTTGATCCTCTGAGCCTCACCACCGGAGAGCTCTGTGCTGGGCTGACCGAGTTTCACATAACCAAGTCCTACATCGTAGAGAGTCTGGATCTTACGCTTAATGGTCTTGACGTTCTCAAAGAACTTAAGAGCCTCTTCTACGGTCATATCAAGGACATCGTATATGTTCTTACCCTTATATCTGACTTCCAGAGTCTCGTGATTGTATCTCTTACCTCCGCAGACTTCACAGGGTACATAAACATCAGGAAGGAAGTGCATCTCAATCTTGATGATTCCGTCTCCACCGCAAGCTTCGCATCGTCCGCCCTTAACGTTGAAGGAGAATCTTCCCTTCTTGTAACCCCTTGCCTTGGCGTCGGGAGTTCCGGCAAAGAGGTCTCTTATCATGTCAAATACGCCTGTATAGGTTGCAGGGTTTGAACGTGGTGTTCTTCCGATAGGTGACTGATCGATGGCGATTACCTTATCCACCTGCTCTAGTCCCTCGATGGCCTTATGTTTGCCCGGGATAACTCTTGCCCTGTTAAGATCTCTTGCCAGGTGCTTGTAGAGAATCTCGTTGACAAAAGAGCTCTTGCCTGAGCCTGAAACACCAGTAACAATGGTCATTACTCCAACCGGAACATCTATGTCGATGTTCTTAAGGTTGTTCTCCTGCGCGCCTTTTATCTTAAGCCATCCCTTTGGCTGCCTTCTGGTGGCAGGAACTTCTATCTTGAGTTTTCCGGACAGGTACTGGCCTGTCACAGACTCTTTTACCTTCATGATATCCTCGGCAGTTCCGCAGGCAACGATCTTGCCTCCATGAGAACCGGCTCCGGGACCAACGTCAACGATGTAGTCCGCAGCTCTCATGGTATCTTCATCGTGCTCAACAACGATAAGAGTATTGCCAAGGTCTCGCAGGTTCTTAAGCGTGTTAAGAAGCTTGTCATTGTCCCTCTGATGAAGACCGATACTGGGCTCATCGAGGATGTAGCATACTCCGCAAAGGCCTGAGCCGATCTGGGTCGCAAGCCTTATTCTCTGAGCCTCTCCGCCGGAGAGAGTTCCTGTAGCTCTTGAAAGGGACAAATAATCCAGTCCCACGTCTACAAGGAATCCGACTCTTGCCTTGATTTCCTTGAGGACCTGGGCTCCTATCATCTCCTGCTGTGTTGTGAGTTTCATGTTCTCGAGATAGCTTTGAAGCTCATCTATGGACATGGAAGTGATCTCGTAAATATTCTTGTCATCTATGGTTACAGCAAGGGATTCCTTCTTAAGTCGCTGACCGCCGCAGAGCTGGCAGGGTGTAATTCTCATGAATTCCTCATACTCTGCCTTCATGGCTTCAGAGAATGTCTCTCTGTAGCGCTGTTCTACATTCTTGATAAGACCATCAAATTTGATGGGGTAATCGCCTTCGCCCCTCTGGCCCTTATAGTGAACCTTAACGGTTCTGTCAGAACCGTAAATGATCATATTCTGAACTTCCTCAGACAGCTCCTCGAATGGTGTATCAAGGCTGAATTTGTATTCCTTGGCAAGTGTGCGGAGTACGGCGTTGCTAAAGCTTGAGTCCTTGTTGGCTGACTGCCATCCCATTACAACGATACATCCGTCATTGATGGAAAGACTCTTGTCAGGGATCATGAGATCGGCATCAAATTCCATCTTGTAGCCAAGTCCCACACAATCAGGGCATGCGCCGAAAGGATTGTTGAAGGAAAAGCTTCTGGGCTCGATCTCAGGGATACTGATCCCACAGTCAGGACATGCAAAGCTCTGACTAAAGCTCAGTTCCTGTCCATCGACTACATCCACAAGAAGGAGTCCCTCTGTAAGCTGAAGGGCATTCTCTATGGAATCGGTAAGTCTGCGGCGGAGATTCTCATTGTCATCTCTGACCACGATCCTGTCTACGATGATCTCGATGTTGTGCTTGATATTCTTGTCCAGCTTGATCTCTTCTTCGGAAATGTCGTACTGGCTGCCATCGATCCTGGCTCTTACATAACCTGCACGCTTAGCTCTGTCCAGGGTCTTCTGGTGTTCACCCTTTTTGCCTCTGACAACAGGTGCAAGTATCTGGAGCTTGGTTCCGTCACCAAGGGCCATGATCTGGTCGCACATCTCATCCACAGTCTGTCTGCGGATCTCTCTTCCGCAATTAGGACAGTGCGGAACACCGATCCTTGCATAGAGAAGTCTGAAGTGATCGTAGATCTCCGTAACTGTTCCAACGGTAGATCTCGGGTTCTTGTTGGTAGATTTCTGGTCGATGGATATTGTAGGGGAAAGGCCCTCGATTGCCTCAACATTGGGCTTGTCCATCTGCCCCAGGAACATTCTAGCATAGGATGAAAGAGACTCCATATAGCGTCTCTGGCCCTCTGCAAAGATTGTCTCAAAAGCAAGGGACGACTTACCTGAGCCTGACACACCGGTCAGGACTGTAAGAGTCTCCCTTGGGATCTTTACATTTACATGTTTTAAATTATGTTCACTGGCACCACGAACCCTGATATAGTCGTGTATATCAGAGGGAAGAATTCTCTTGGTGGTGTTCTTTTTGGTCATTCTGTTATCTGACATTTATATCTCCTAAATTCTTGAGTGCTCACAGCCCTGATGTGAGCTCATTGTGCACCTTCTTAAGGTCGATGAGTTGATCACGCAGCATTGCAGCCGTCTCGAAATCCAGCTCCGTAGCTGCTCGCTTCATCTTCTTCTGAACCTGGGCAATGAGCTTCTCCAGCTCGTCTCTGTCCATGGACTCAGGATCCTTCTCAAACTTGACTTCTTCCTTGGCAACTGCCTTGGTAACTGCAATGAGGTCACGGACTGCCTTCTTGATGGTCTGAGGTGTTATGCCGTGTTCCTCGTTATATTTCTGCTGAATAGCGCGACGTCTCTTGGTCTCATCGATGGCCTTTTTCATAGAGTCGGTCATGTTGTCGGCATACATGATTACGTGGCCCTCAGAGTTTCTGGCCGCACGTCCGATGGTCTGAATGAGAGAAGTCTCAGAACGAAGGAATCCCTCTTTATCCGCATCTATTATGGCAACCAGAGATATCTCCGGAATATCAAGACCCTCCCTAAGAAGGTTGATGCCCACAAGAACGTCAAAGACATCAAGTCTCATATCCCTGATGATCTCAGCTCTCTCCAGGGTGTCGATATCCGAGTGCAGATACTTGACCCTGATTCCGGACTCTGCAAGGTACTCTGTAAGATCCTCTGCCATACGTTTGGTGAGCGTAGTTACAAGGACCTTGTTCTTGTTGTCTATCTCTTTCCTGATCTCACCTATAAGATCATCTATCTGTCCCTCGACAGGGCGTACGTCAACCTCCGGGTCCAAAAGACCTGTCGGCCTTATTACCTGCTCTGCACGAAGAAGCTCATGTTCCTCCTCATACTTACCCGGAGTAGCCGAGCAAAACAGCATCTGGTCGATGTGCTGCTCAAACTCCTCAAAATTAAGAGGTCTGTTATCAAGAGCCGATGGCAGTCTGAAGCCATAGTCCACCAGAGTGAGCTTCCTGCTCCTGTCGCCGTTGTACATGGCTCCAACCTGAGGGATTGTCATGTGGGACTCGTCAACGATGATCAGAAAATCATCGTCAAAGAAGTCAAGAAGCGTCAGCGGAGGCTCGCCTGGCCTGGCAAAATTAAGATGCCTTGAGTAGTTCTCAATTCCGGAACAAAAGCCTGTCTCCCTCATCATCTCAACATCAAAGTTGGTGCGCTCAGCAATTCTCTGAGCCTCTATAAGTCTGTCCTCACCCTTGAAGAACTTAACCTGTTCCTCAAGCTCTTTCTCAATGTTGTCACAGGCTGCGTTGATCTTCTCCTGAGGTACAACATAGTGAGAAGCAGGGTAGATCATGACGTGGGTCAGCTCGCTCCTGACCTTGGAAGTAACAGGCTCCACTTCGCAGATCCTGTCTATCTCATCTCCGAAGAACTCAATTCTGATCAGATAATCATCAGCGTTTGCAGGGAAGACCTCAACCGTATCTCCGCGAACCCTGAAATTACATCTTCCAAGTTCCATGTCGTTTCTGTCATACTGGATCGCAACGAGGTCCTTGATCAGTTCATCTCTGTCCTTGGTCATGCCCGGACGCAGTGATACTGACATGCCCTTAAATTCCTCGGGGCTTCCAAGACCATAGATACAGGATACACTGGCAACAACGATCACATCCTTCCTCTCGGCAAGGGATGCAGTTGCAGAGAGTCTCAGCTTATCTATCTCGTCGTTGATCGCAGAGTCCTTGGCAATATAAGTATCAGTCTGTGGCACGTAGGCCTCAGGCTGGTAGTAATCGTAGTAAGAGACAAAGTACTCTACAGCATTCTCCGGGAAGAACTCCTTCATCTCTCCGTAGAGCTGTCCTGCCAGAGTCTTGTTATGGCTGATGATAAGCGTGGGCTTATTGAGCGCAGCAATGACATTGGCCATGGTAAAGGTCTTACCTGAGCCGGTTACTCCGAGCAGCGTCTCAAACTGATTGCCCTCTTTAAAACCATCAACTAATTTCTTGATCGCCTGGGGCTGATCGCCCGTCGGCTTATATTCAGAATGTAATTTGAAGTCCATGTTTTACCCTCAAATTTATGTCCACAAACAACAAGTGCATATACGTTGTCAGTATATCATTTCCAAAGTACATTGTCCACAATTTTTAGAACATCTGTTCGTTACAGATTGAGGGAATCGTAGGTATATACTAGGTCCTGCTCGATCACGAAATCCTCATCGCACACAGAGCCTGAATAATCTCCGCGGCCAAGTAGCTGCGTCGTGCACATAGCAGCCGTTGCAGCTCCTTCCGGGATTATCTCCGGCGTTTCATTACCCTTTGTAAGAAGGCTTCCAAGCCCCAGTATCACCACAAGTGCTACAAAAACCACCAGAAAGGTATAAGCAAATATCATCATTCTTCTTCCTCCTTTGGCAGTTTAAGCCAGTCGATATCGTCGCCATATTTCTCATCAAGTATCTCTCTTATTCTGATACCGGCCCTTCCAAGTCTCTCTTTTACCGCAGGGACTCTCATCTGAGCGTCTATAGCAGCGTAGCTCACAAACGTATCGTAGTGAGTCAGACCTAAAGAAATGACCATCGCAAGTACTGCTGCCACTGTGACATACCTTGCATTAGCCATAACTTTATTCCTTGCTGCTACCTTAGGATATTTCTTGAGCGCCGCCCTGATCTCTCTGCAGCTTCCATACCTGTCTTCCCTGTCCGGCCTTGTACACTTATCGATTATACCCATCAGTTCAGGTGAGCACTTGCCACCCATGATCTGCATCAGAGTCCTTCCGAAGCAGTAAATGTCCGTCCTCGGATCTGTCTCCCCAAGATTCCCGTACTGCTCCGGTGCTGCAAAGCCGCCGGTTCCAAGGTTTCTGGTATCTGACATCGCACCGCCCTCATAGTATCTGGCAGCGCCAAAATCGATGAGTGATACATGTCCGTCGGGACGAACCATGATATTGGCAGGCTTTAAGTCGCGGTAGACGACAGGTCTTTTGCCATCATGCAGATATGAGAGGATATCCAAGAGCTCAAGGCCCATGGACACAGCCTCTTTCTCACCAAGAAAGCCCTTGTGCTTGATAAACTTCTCAAGGCTGTTTCCCGGGACATACTCAAGGACAAATGCATCGTCATAAACATCTATGAGTTTCGGAATCGCAGGGTGGCTCAGTGCCTTAAGAAGTCCCACTTCTTCCTCTATGACGGAGCATATATCCCCGGCTCCGTATACATCTTTCTTTATCTGTTTGATGGTTACAGCACGGCCCTTTTCTTCATCGATTCCCATGAGCACTACACTGCTTCCGCCCTCACCGAGCTTTCTTTTTATCCTGTATTTGCCTCTGTAAAGAATTCCTGTATTCATCCCAATTACTCCTTTTAAAACTCCAGACACATGGCTGCTGCCGAAATGTTGTCCTTCTCTTTCCTGCTCCAGGCAAGCTCTGTGAGCTTCCTGCACTCCTGCAGCATATCCATATCTGTCACACACATCTGAGGACACAGCTTTTTATGCATCTCCTCAGGTTGCAGTGTTCTCCAGAAGCCGTCGCTGCAGGCCAGAACCGTTGTACTTCCCGAAAATGTTCCGTAACCCACTTCGATCTCGGGATCCATTGTGGTTCCCACGGACCAAAGAAGCACGTTTCTCTCAGGATCAGTCTCCATTTCCCCGGCAGTTATAAGGCCCTTATCCAGCTTGTCCTGAACCAGGCTCTGATCCTTTGTTATAGCCCGGGCTCTGGCGCTGTCTATCAGATATATTCGGGAGTCACCGATATTCAAGGTCATGTACCTTGTACCAATCTGCAAAAGAGCTGTCATAGTGGTTCCAAGGTTTATCCCCCTGTGCTTGCCATATCTCTTTAGCTCTCCGCAGACCTTCACGATAAGACGCTTTAGTGATGTCTCAGCAGTCTTAAACAGCTCATCCTCGCTCATACCCTGCATCAGAGACAGTTCCTCATTAAACCACCCCTCCAGAGCCCTTATCACCTTGCAGCTTGCAACTTCACCCTTGGACAGACCTCCCATTCCATCGCATACTGCGGCAAAAGAGATCCTTCCGTACCTTCTCGTATTGGCTACCTTGATCATAGCCGCGTCCTGATTTACCTTGCGCACTTTGCCGGCATCGGTAAAAATACATGCCTTTACTTCCATAAAACTCTTTACTCCTAAAAGACTGAAAAATGTTTGAACCAAACAATGATGTGCTACGCACAAAAAATAAGACTGTGTCGAAGATGTTCGACACAGTCTTTGATATTACACGTATACAATTTAATTGTCAAGAAGTTTTTCCATGACCTCGATACCCTTATCGAGCTGATTGTCAGTTTTGTCCTCAGCGTAGGCATCTGCGTCAAATTCAATTTCTACATCCGGCTCAATTCCTATGCCGTGGATGTTGTTGCCGTTAGGAGTATAGTAATCACTTACTGTAAGCTTAACAGCTGTTCCGTCCTTAAGATCAAAGATCCTCTGAACGATTCCCTTACCGAAGGTCGTTGTTCCGACCAAAGTTCCGATCTTGTAATCCTTGATGGCTCCTGAGAGAATCTCGGAAGCGCTGGCTGAATACTGATTTACAAGAACAACCACCGGAATATCAATCTCGTGCTCTCCGTCGCACTTGTAGTCATCTCTGTTTCCATCCCTGTCGACAGTGTAAACGATAAGTCCCTTGGGAAGGAGCTGTCTTGCGATCTCACACACAGCCTGAAGACTTCCACCCGGATTACTTCTTAGGTCGATGATAAGGCCCTGCATATCCTTCTCACGAAGCTCTGCCATGCCCTCAGCGAACTGGTCCGGAGTAACGTCGTCAAACTCAGTGATCTGAAGGTAGCCTATATTCTCTTTTTCCCCGACCATCTTGGTTGTTACTGTAGGAACCTCTACTGCGCTTCTCTCAACATCAACCTCTAGCTGCTCTCTCTTAGAGCCTCTTAAGATTGTGAGATGCACTGTTGTTCCCTCCGGTCCCTTGATCAGTGAAACAACTTCATCCAGCTCAAGGCCGCTTGTAGACTCTTTATTCACCTCAGAAATGATATCGTCTGTCTGAAGCTCTGCTCTCTCAGCGGGAGTTCCGGGCATTACACCTGAAATCCTGGGAAGACCCATATCTTCATCTATGCTGACATAAGCACCGATACCATAGTAAACACCTGCAGTGTCGGACAAAAGATCATTGAGCTCCTCCTCTGTGTAGTAGACAGAGTAGGGATCTCCCAGCGAGTCCATAAGTCCTTTATAAATACCGTCAGCTTCAACCTCATCGCTGACATCGGGTTTGTAGTAATACTCGTCGATAACGTCATCTAGAGCCTCGATCTTTTTTGCAATGTCTTCTGTGAGAAGGTCGTCTCCGCTTCCTCCGAGCTTACCTGCTACCTGGGAAGAACCACCAAAGAATCCCGCAAAAGGATTTGCAAATAAGAATACATATATTCCTGCCACTATGAACAGGGCAATGAAACATCCCACCAATATTCCGGCTATAAACCTTCTGGTGAGTTTCCCCTTATCCTCAGGTATCTGAGGCATCTGTGGGGGCATTGATTCAAAATTATTATTAATATCCACTTTTACTCCTATCCGGCTTACTTAAGATAATTCCATGGGCTTACGTAATTGCCGTTAAGTCTGACACCAAAGTGAAGGTGCGGACCTGTAGATCTTCCGGTCGAACCTACTGCTCCGATCTTGGTTCCTGAGGTAACATCCTGTCCCTTTGAAACGTAGAGAGCCGAGCAGTGCATGTAGATGGTATAAAGACCTCCTCCATGGTTTATCATGATGTAGTTACCCATGGATGAGTTGTAATCGGCTGCTACTACCGTTCCGTTGTAGGCTGCAAGTACAGGTGATCCCGATGGAGCTGCCAGATCTATACCGTTATGCATCTTCTCAACTCCGAGAGTCGGATGCATTCTCATACCGTAGTTATCGGAAATCCTTGTGTAGCTGGGAGCCGGCCAGGTGAACATTCCACCGTCATACATGTATCTGCTGTAGAGTGATGCCTTGTCCGCTGCAACTTCTCTTTCCAGGGCGGCGATCGCTGCGTTCTCAGCCTTGATCTCGTCCTCGTAGGCCTTGATGGCTGCTTCCTTCTGAGTGATATCCATTTTAACAGCTGAAAGCTCATTGGCCTTGGTGTCCATAAGAGCCTGAAGAGAAGCTTCCTCATCTTCCTTGGCAGCTTTGGCTTCATCAAGTGTAGCCTTTTCTTCTTCAAGGGCCTCTTTGGTGAGCTTTATGAGCTCAGTTGTTGCTATATATTCATTGAGCTTTTGTCTGTCGTAGGAGGAGAGCATCTCAATGTACTCCGCCTTGTTCAGCATATCGGCAAAGGTTCCTGACTGTATGAGAAGTTCAAGATAGAGCGTATCTCCGCGTTCATACATGAACTTGATTCGCTTTTTCATGGCCTCATACTGAGCCTTCTGAACAGCTTCTGCCTCTATAAGCTCCTGCGTTGTTGTCTCTATCTGCTGCTCTTTTTCAGTAATCTCATTGTTAAGCGAATCTATCTTTTCCTGGATATCGGTAAGCTGTCCGTCAAGCTGAGTGATATAGTTGTTGAGGTTGGACTTACTGGTCTCCAGTTCCTTCTTGACCTTCTCAAGATCTGTCTTGGCATTCTTAAGAGAGTCTCTCTCCTTCTTGGCCTCGCTGATCTGATTCTCCTTGGCCTTGATGGACTCCTCGGTAACCTCAGCATAACTGGTAACAGCAGATGCCATAAAGACAAAAACAGCCATTAAAAGGCACAGGATAACGCCCGATATTCTTTTTGTGCTTCGTTTAAAAAATCTAATCACCTATGGGTCGTCCTTATCCTGATCTTTATACGTGCAAGTGCTTTCTTACTGTGATGAAACTTCCGAAGAAACCGATACCGATACCGATGAGAAGTGATATTGGAATTAGGCTGTTGAACACTGTCTCAACAGGCAGGAAGTTCAGGAGTGAACTTAGCATTGTAAATCTTGATACAACGTAGGTGATAACGTGTGTATATACGAAATAGATGATGATCAGAGGTATAGCGGATCCGATAAGACCGATAAGAATACCCTCAACAACGAAGGGTGCTCTTACAAAGAAGTCTGTGGCTCCGATATACTTCATGATGTTGATCTCGTCTTTTCTGACTGCAATACCCATAGTTACAGTGTTACTAATAAGGAATATTGATACCAGCAAAAGAACTATGATAATACCCGCAGACACATAAGCAATAAGGAGGTTGAGTCCGCTAAGGGTTGTAGCTGTAACCTCAGACCTGTTAACCTCTCTTACAGATGTGATGGACTCTATATAAGTTACAAGAGCCGGCTGCATTGATACGTCGTTAAGATAGATCTGAAGGTTGGCTGAATCTGCCAGAGGATTCTCTGTGAATCCGTCTGCATACTCTCCAAGGTACTCCTCCTTGAAGCCTTCCCACGCCTCATCAGCTGAAACGTACTGGATCTCACGGACCTCTGTCCTCTTCTCCAGATCACTCTTTACCGCAAGGATCTCATCCTCAGTTGTTCCCTCGTTGAAGAACACTGTTACAGAGACTCCTTCCTCCGCTGTCTTAACCACGTTCTGGAAGTTTGTGATTATGGCATAAAACAGACCAAACAGGAAAAGACATGCTGTAATGGTGGCAATTGATGCCAGGGTGTACCATTTATTACGTCCCAGGTTCTTAAAGCCCTGGCCTATTGTGTAAAAGAAACTATTAATCCTCATCGATGTACATACCCTCTTCCTCGTCCTCTATAATGACGCCCTTCTTCATGGTAATAACTCGCTTCTTCATAGCATTTACTATCTCTCTGTTGTGAGTAACTACGATGACGGTTGTACCATTCTCGTTGATCTGTTCCATGAGTTTCATAATTTCCCAGGAATTATTGGGATCCAGGTTACCGGTAGGCTCGTCAGCAAGAAGAATGGCCGGCTTGTTTACAAGGGCCCTTGCAAGAGCAACTCTCTGCTGCTCACCACCTGAAAGCTGATTGATCTTGTTTTTGTATTTTCCTGCCAGATTGACTGTGGCAAGTATTGACGGAACGTTTCGCTTTATGTCCCTTGTGGGAGTCTGAACAATCCTCTGGGCAAAAGCGACGTTTTCATAGACGTTTCTGTCCTTTAAGAGACGGAAATCCTGGAAGACAATTCCAAGGTTTCTCCTGAACTTCGGAATCTTGCTGTGCTTGATTCTCTTTAAATTATAGCCGAGAACTGTAATCTCGCCGTCAGTGGGAACAAGCTCTCTGAGCAGCAGCTTAATAAGAGTAGACTTACCTGATCCGCTGTCGCCCACTATAAAAACAAATTCACCCCTCTTAATGTGAAGGGTGACTCCGTTTAAGGCCGGTGCACCCGTAGAATAAGATTTAGTCACGTTTTCAAGCGTGATAACCTCATCCTCGGGGATCTGCCTGTTTGTCCTTCTTTTTCTGTATCCTCTTTCCATAACTCTCCTCTTTGTTAAACCGTAATATGTCTGCTACCTGACATATCAATTACGTGAACCTCTCCATATACTTCATATATCTTACAACCATTAATGCAATTTTGAAAGTAATGGCATCGTCAAAGACTCTCAGATCAAGGCCGGTGCTCTTCTGAAGCTTGTCCAGTCTGTAAACAAGAGTGTTTCTGTGTATGAAGAGCTGTCTTGAGGTCTCGGATACATTGAGGCTGTTCTCAAAGAACTTATCAATGGTGCTGAGGGTCTCCTGATCAAACTCATCAGGGTTCCTTCCTCCGAAGATCTCTTTTATAAACATCTTGCAGAGCGGAATAGGAAGCTGATAGATAAGTCTTCCGATACCCAGCTCGCTGTAGCAGATAACCTTGCGCTCGTCAAAGAAGATCTTACCTACATCAAGAGCCATCTTGGCTTCCTTGTAGGAACGGCTCACTTCCTTGATCTCGCCAACAACTGTACCATAGGCGATCCTTACGCCTGAAAGTCCCTCTTTTTCAAGTGAGGATAAGATATCCTCTGCTGATCTTGCAATCTCGTAAGGCTTAGCCATCTCGCTGACATCCTTGACTACGATGACGTTGTCCTCATCTACCTCTGTAACAAAATCAGTTCCGCTGCCCACACAGGTTCTTGTGAGCTCAAGTATATTGCTGTCTCTTCCGCCGGCGCACTCTACAATCATGGCAACTCTCTTGGCGTCGCTCTGGATGTGAAGCTTCTTGGCTCTGCTGTAGATATCAACCAGAAGAAGGTTGTCAAGGAGCAGGTTCTTGATAAAGTTGTCCTTATCAAAGCGCTCTTTGTAAGCAACCAAAAGGCTCTGGATCTGATATGCGATCATCTTGCCCAGCATATATACGTTGTCACCGCTTCCGGTGCAGATGAGCAGATACTCAAGCTGCTGCTCGTCATATATCTTGAAATACTGATAGCCCTGAATCTCCTGCGAATCTGCAGGCGACTCAACAAAGTCCCTGGCCACTGCCGAAACGTTGCCGATCTCATTGGTGGTAGATGCAACCTCCTTACCGTCAATATCAAGCACACAAAGGTCTACATGCGCTATGTTCTTGAGTCCGTCGATTGTGTTCTGCAAAATCTGATTGGATATCATGTATCACTCTTTCTTGCACCTTTAGTGCAGGTTAAATTATTACAATATTTGTAATGAAAACACATTACTTAACCATTTTAATATAAATGTACAAAAAAATCTATACAAACAGAGGTGTTTTTTGTCTATTTTTTTATTTTTGTAGTCAAAAGTCACAAAAACGCCTCTTGTTTTTTGCCATCCGACTTTCTTCCTGCCGATAATATTTTTGGTCCTTAGAGCCGATATAACAGATAAGGGAAAGTATATTCATACACAAGGAGGTGGCCTTATGGATATTCCTGCTTTATCGATGGCCCTTGCTCAGAACAATATCAAGAATGATTATGGCGTTGCTATGCTCGCAAAGAGTCTCGACAATCTCGAGGCAAACGGCGCAGCCATGGTTTCGGCCATGAATTCAATGCCCTCGCCATCTCTTGATCCCAATGTCGGTCAAAATATCGACATAAGCATCTGAGGCCATCAAAACCGTGCAGTATTGCACAAGAAAAGACCCGCTGAACGTTTCAGTGGGTCTTTTTGATTATATAAAGGTATTTAATATTTCTAATCCGATCATATAAGCTGCAGCGATGACGATGGCCAAAACAAGCGGAACAGTGATGAGTTTATAGCCCTGCTTGCGACATTTCGGAATGCTGACAAAGAACTCTTTTCTCTTCTCAATATCAGAAATCTTTATCACCACACAGAATGCGATTGCCGTGAAGATAACCGCCGCTATGAAATAAATTCCGATGGTCAAAAGAATCTGTCCCGTTGCCTCCATCTCTGTAAGCATGCTCTCTGCATTATCCAGAACATCCGAAGTTGCATACATCAGCACCACCTCAATAGAGTTGAAAGTTGCGTGGGCGATAAATGAAGTCAACACACTTCCGGTAGCCTCCACCAGGAGTGAGAGCATAAGTCCCATGGCTGCGCCATAAGCAAACTGGTTGAAGTTCATGTGCGTCAGTCCAAAAAGGATTGATGAGAGGATCATGGAACCGATGATCCTTCCGGTTCTCTGATAACTCTGAAGGAAAAAGCCTCTGAACACAATCTCTTCCACAAAAGGTCCAAAGAATCCTATCAGCAAAAACATCTCCCACATCGGCATTCCGGTGATCTCATCCGACAGACCAACGATGGTGTTGTCGACAAAGAGCATCGAAACCGAATTGATAAAGGTCACCAGCGGAAAAAGAAGTACCACATACAGCACCGTAAGAAGCGCGGAAGATATCTTTATCCTCTTAAAGGGAATAAGCACCCCCAGCTTGTCTCCGTGGTAAAGGATCGTGGCAATGGCCGGAACCAGTATCATAAGCTCGCTCAAGATGTTACTGGCAGTAATGGAGAGTTCACCTCCTGTGGTAAATACCCAGGCTGTAAGTAAAAGTACCAGCGCCAGTGTGGATAGAATCATATAAAGATAAGCTCTGTTGGCTCTTTTATAGTCCATTTAAGTCCTCACTTTTTGACAATTGAATCGGGTCTTATTTCGATCTTGCCTTCCTTGAGAAGTCTTCCGACAGCTCTTTTGAACTCATTCTTACTCATGCCTGCCTTATCTCTGATAAGTTCAGGTGAAGCCTTATCCGTAAAGGGGAGCTTACCGCCGCACTCCTCTATCATGGAAAAGACCTTTTCAGCATCCGTATCCATCTGAAGATATGCCTTCTCTCTGATACTCAGATTGAGCTTACCGTCGTCCTTAACAGATACGACTCTTGCTGTTACCTGATCGCCAATCTGAATATTTCCATAGAGTTCCTTCTTGGGGATCAGACCTGAATATATATCGTCAACGGCCACAAAGGCACCGAAGTTGTCGCTCATCTCATAAACAGTGCCCTTAACCTTGTCATCCTTGCCATAGGGCGAGTTTGTAAGCAGATACTGGTAAACGTTCATGGTCACACAGAGCCTGTTGCTCTTGTCGATGTACATGGCGCAGAGTACCTCTTCGCCGGGCTTAACCTTTCTGGTCTGCTCCTTGAAAGGAAGAAGTACGTCCTTCTCAAGGCCCCAGTCCATGAAAGCTCCGATCCTGGCAACATCCTTGACCTTAAGCATTCTCACATCACCCAGCATGATCTTTGGCTCATTGGTTGTTGCAATCAGCCTGTCGTCTGAGTCTCTGTAGATAAAGACCTCTATCTTGCTGCCGACTTCTGTTCCTTCCGGAACCTGCTTATTTGGTAAAAGAACTTTCTCCTCCGGGTCGGTATCTGCAAGATACACACCGAAGTCCACCTTCTTAACTACCTTTAAAACCTGCTTTTCTCCTAATTTGATCATAAGTCCTCCGTTTCTCTCTACCGAGATTTCGCAATTGCATCATTGCGCAATAAACTCAACCTTGCAGACACTATGTCCGTCTGCATCCTTTAAATTAATAGTATAAGACATATTGCCATTTTGCAAAGATTTATAAACATCGGGGTACAATATGTCCCCAAGTCTTGCCTGTTTTCTGTATTCGGCTCTGATCCTCTTAATATTGATGCTCTCATTATCAAGTCTTCCAAGAGCCATTCTTACGTACTGTCCGTTGTTTACGTGGTTGTTGGTATCAAGGTGGTGCTCCCTTACCACGATCTCATCCGCTGCCACAGGAGTAACATCCCCGGGGAGTACGATCTTTCTTGGTAAGTACTCCATATCAAGGCGCTCCTCCACAGGATAGGCCTCGATGATCTCAGGCGTCACCTTGGCAGGAAGCCCTTTTTCAAAGTTATAGAGAGTCCACTCTGAATTGGCAACAGCAAGTCTCTCGCCCTCCTTGGTGTCCATGAAGAAGTTACGAAGACCAAAGTAGCCCTTGATCTCGTAGGGCACGGTTCCTATTGTCACTTCCTCGCAGAGCTTAGGCAGCCTGTTTATCTCGATCTGCCAGGAGTTCAAAACCCAGGCAATACCGTTTGCTTTCAGATACTCCATGGTAGCCGGTCCGTCCTGCGTGTGGAACGTGGAACAATCCTGAAAATAGTTGATCAGAGATTCTATGGTCAGTTCCGCATTGGTATCTGTCTCGCTATATCTGATTCGTGAATTGAAGCTGTACATTGTTTTCCCCCGTGTTATTGCAGACGCACAAAAAAGCTCCTCAAAGCTAACGCTTTGAAGAGCTTGATAGCTGGGCTAGTAGGATTCGAACCTACGTAATGACGGAGTCAGAGTCCGTTGCCTTACCGCTTGGCGATAGCCCATCGGACAAGAAGTAATTATACGTGGTCTGTTTATTAATTGCAAGTACTTTTTTAAATTTTTCCAAAAAAGTTTTTGAAAAGCCTTTGGGGAGTCAGTGGGGACGGTTCTCTTTGACTCATTTTGCGCAGCAAAACGAGTCAAAGAGAACCGTCCCCACTGACTCCCCACAGACTTACATATTAGCCTTCGAAAAGTAGATCTGCATATGTAGGGAAAGGCCAATCCTTTTTATCAACAAGCATCTCAAGCTTGTCGGCAGGCTCGCGGAGAGCCTCCATGGAAGGTCTTACCTTGTCTTTATAGAAATAAGCAAGCTTTCTCTCATCTGTGATCTTGCCGGCCTTGGCCTCATTAGCCTTAAGCTGGTCAAGGGCCTTCTTCATCTTGTTGAGCTCTGTTGTGATCTCATTAAGTTCGTCAGCCATAGCTGAAGCATCAGCGCCTGCTGCCTTTACTTCGTTGACATCCTTGGCAAGGCGTCCTGCGTACTTCATAACTGCAGGAATGATCTGCTTGGAAGCCATGTCGATCATTGTAAGAGCCTCGATGTTGATGGTCTTGGCGTAGTTCTCGAAGATGATCTCTTTTCTTGATTCAAGCTCAACCTTGGTGTATACACCGAAGTCTTCAAAGAGCTTGATCGCCTTCTTGGTAGTAAGTGTATCTGCTGCCTCGATTGTGGACTTGATGTTTGGAAGTCCGCGTCTCTCAGCCTCTTTTACCCATGCGTCTGAGTATCCGTCACCGTTGAAGATGATCCTCTGGTGCTTGGTCAGGTATTCCTTCATAAGGTCGTGAACTGCAACGTCAAAGTCCTTGGCCTTCTCAAGAATGTCTGCTGCCTCGCAGAAAGCCTCAGCAACTATGGTGTTAAGTGTTGTATTTGAGCTGGCCATTGAATCTGATGAGCCAACCATTCTGAACTCGAACTTATTACCTGTAAAGGCAAAAGGTGATGTACGGTTTCTGTCTGTTGCATCCTTCTCAAACTGAGGAAGGGTTGAAACACCGGTCTTAAGCTTGCCACCGCGCTTGCTGGACTTGGCAACACCGGTCTCAATAAGCTGTCTTACTACGTCCTCGAGCTGCTCTCCGAGGAATACGGAAATGATCGCAGGCGGAGCCTCGTTGGCACCAAGTCTGTGGTCGTTTCCTACATCAGCTGCGCTCTGACGAAGAAGGTCAGCGTGAGTATCAACTGCCTTAAGTATGCATGCAAGTACAAAAAGGAACTGAACGTTCTTGTTAGGTGTATCACCGGGATCAAGAAGGTTCACGCCGTTATCTGTGCAAAGAGACCAGTTGTCGTGCTTACCTGAGCCGTTAACTCCGGCGAAGGGCTTCTCGTGAAGAAGGCATCTCATGTGATGATGCTCTGCCACCCTCTTCATGGTCTCCATAATGATCTGGTTGTGGTCTACTGCGATATTTGCAGTCTCGTAGATAGGAGCAAGCTCGTGCTGTCCGGGAGCAACCTCGTTGTGCTGTGTCTTGTCGGGAACGCCAAGCTTCCAGAGCTCGGTGTTGAGGTCCTTCATGTACTCTCCGACTCTCTCACGGATAACACCGAAGTAGTGATCCTCCATCTCCTGACCCTTTGGAGGCATTGCACCAAAAAGTGTTCTTCCTGTAAAGATAAGATCCTCTCTCTTCATGGACTTATCCCAGTCAACAAGGAAGTATTCCTGCTCAGGACCGACGGATACGTTAACTCTCTTGGCTGTAGTGTTGCCAAAAAGTCTAACGATTCTAAGAGCCTGTTTGTTAACTGCTTCCATGGATCTTAAAAGAGGAGTCTTTTTATCAAGAGCTTCTCCAGTATATGAGCAAAATGCTGTAGGGATGCAGAGTGTAACACCTGCTCCGGACTCCTTAAGGAAAGCCGGTGATGTGATATCCCAGGTTGTATATCCTCTTGCTTCGAATGTAGCTCTAAGGCCGCCTGACGGGAATGATGATGCATCAGGTTCGCCCTTTATCAGCTCTTTTCCTGAAAAAGAAGTGAGCATGTGGCCATCGGCGTCAGCGCTTCCAACAAATGAATCGTGCTTCTCAGCTGTAATGCCTGTAAGTGGCTGGAACCAGTGGGTATAGTGTGTTGCTCCCCTCTCCATTGCCCAGCTCTTCATCTCGTTGGCAACAACATCAGCAGACTCTTTGGAGAGTTCTCCGCCGTTCTCGATGACGTTTATAACTTCCTTGAAGACAGACTTCGGAAGACGCTCTCTCATCGTCGCGATGGTAAAGACGTTCTGACCAAAGATCTCTTCTACATTAACCACATTGCTCATCCTATGTTCCCCTTTAAACTGAATTTGTATTCAACTATACAATAATTCTCCGAAAACTCAAGTATTTTTTACTGTTCCTTGGTGGATTCCTCTGCATCCACTCTGAGAATATCGTATTTTGAAGGAGTGACAGAAAGGTCAAGATAAATGACTTCCTTGGAGTGCGGACATGACTCTACGGCCGTTCCGTCCTCTCTGTACATGCCTTTTACTGTAGTCTTTACATCAGTTCCGTCGGGTTTCATGATCTCAATCTCATCACCCACGGAGAACTTGTTTCGCTGCTCTATTCTTGCATAACCTCTCTCGTCAATGTCATAGACGATTCCGAGGTAGATATATTCATTTATGTAAGTGTTGTTGTCATAGATCTGAGTCTCGTCACTGGGCTTTCCAAAATAAAAGCCTGTGGTGAACTGGCGGTAAGTACATCTTGAAATCTGATCAAGATACCATGGCATGTTCTGCCTGTACTTCTCCTCTGACTCAAAGTAGTCGTCGATGGCCTTTCTGTAAGTCCTTGCCACGGTTGCAACATAAAGGGCCGTCTTCATTCTTCCCTCGATCTTGCAGCTGTCCACTCCTGCATCCACCAGCTCCGGAATGTGCTCTATCATGCACAGATCCTTGGAGTTGAAGATATAGGTTCCGCGCTCGTTCTCATAGACAGGAAGGTATTCACCGGGTCTTTTCTCCTCAACAACCGCATACTTCCATCTGCAGGGATGAGTGCATGCGCCGTGGTTGGCGTCACGCCCTGTGAAGTAATTGGACAAAAGACATCTTCCCGAATATGAAATACACATAGCGCCGTGGATAAAGCACTCCATCTCAAGGTCATCCGGAATCTTGGATGTGATCTCTTTAATCTCATTTATGGAAAGTTCTCTGGCTGCAACAACTCTCTTGGCTCCGAGGTCATGCCAGAAATTGTAGGTCTCATAGTTGGTGTTGTTGGCCTGGGTTGAAACGTGGATATCGATCTCAGGGCATATCCTTCTGGCCTTCATAAAGATGCCGGGATCGGCGATGATAAGAGCGTCAGGTTTAAGCTCTTTTAACTCATGAAGATAAGTTTCAACTCCGTCGAGATCGTAGTTGTGAGCCAGGATATTGACGGTGACATGGACTTTGACGCCATGGGCGTGGGCAAACTCTATGCCCTCCTTCATCTCGTCGTGGCTGAAATTCTTGGCCTTGGCGCGGAGCCCAAAAGCATCTCCGCCGATATAAACCGCATCGGCGCCGAAGGTTACGGCTGTCTTTAGTACTTCAAGACTTGATGCAGGGATTAAAAGTTCTGGTCTTTTCATTGATTCATTCCTCTTATAGCTTAACCGAAAGTGTCATACCATCGCCCACGGTCAGGATGACCGTATTTAGCTGATCGTTGTGCTTAAGCTCATACAAATACTCGCGCATCCTTGCATGGATGGTGCGATTTCTTCTTGTTACCGCAAACCTTGACTCAAACACGTCTCCGTCCTGGAGGACATTGTCTGAAACCAGAAGTCCGCCTTTATTTAGGATCCTGAGGCAGTCAGGCAAAAAGTTGATGTACTGCCCCTTGGCTGCATCCATAAAAATAAAATCATACCCCGGATCAAGACCCTTTAAAATATCTGTGGCGTCCCCCTCCAACAGTGTGATTTTACCTTCAGTGTCGTATTTGGAAAAATTCTCCCTTGCTACGGGAATTCTTTTTTCAAACTTCTCTATAGTTGTAATCTTGGTATCTGCATCTGTATATGCTGCCATTAAAAGTGCAGAAAATCCCACAGCGCAGCCAACTTCCAATATGTTCCTGGGCTTATTCTGAGCCATGAGAAATTTAAGAAGTGCCTGTGTATCCTTGCGGATAATGGGAACCTGATCCTCAAGTGCTGCTCTCTCCAGTTCATCAAGAAACGGGAGATTGCCGGGATCAAGAGAATTTATAAAGCTGCTGATCCTGTCGTTCTCACCCACCATCTGACTCGTCTCCGCTCTCCTGGCTCTGCTGGCCCTCTTCTCCTTCAGCTCCCTCCTGTCCGCCTGACATTACCGTCAGCATCTCTTCAGGAGTCATTGCTGTGCTAAGCTCATAGGTTCCGGGCTTTTCCTTTTCATGGTACTCCGAGAATCTCTCCTGGAGCTTAAAGAGCGTCTTGTCCTTGATAAGGCCAAGGCCGGCAAGATTGTCAGCTATGGTATCCACATCATCTCCGCTCTTGACGGTAAAGCTCACAGTTCTTCCTGTCCCGGAGGATACAGCTGACTGATTAAATATCTGGTATCCGTAGCTGTAGGCAATCTTGGCATATTTTGAGATCAGCATGACCACAATGATGACAAAAACAGCCTTAACAGCCAGATCCAGAAATCCCAGTGCAAATTTTTTTGCGTTCATAAAAACTCCCCGAAGGCCTTAGAAATGTGTATCCATAATGATCGGCATGATCATTGGCCTTCTCTTTGTCTTTTTCCAGATGTAATCGCTAAGGGTATCCTTGACGATGTTCTTGAGCTTGGTCCAGTCGGTAATGCCCTTCTCAAGCGCCTCCGTAACGTCGTCGTAAACCATGTCCGTCGCATCCTCAATGAGTTTGTCGGACTCCCTTACATATACAAAACCTCTTGAAACAATGCTCGGGCCTGATACAAGCTGAGCACTGTCCTTGTCGATTCCAAACACAACAATTACAATACCATCTTCTGCAAGATGCTGTCTATCTCTGAGGACAACATTTCCTACATCGCCGACACCAAGGCCGTCAACAAGGATTGCTCCCACAGGAACCTTGCCTGCCACCTTGGCGCTGTCCTCTGAAAGCTCAAGGATCTCGCCTGAGTGAAGGATAAAGATATTCTCCTTGGGGATTCCAAGGTCTTTTGCAATCCTTCTCTGAGCTATGAGATGTCTGTACTCACCGTGAACAGGCACGGAATATTTAGGCTTAACAAGTGTGTAGATGAGCTTGATATCCTCCTGACATGCGTGTCCTGAAACGTGCACATCCTGGAAGATAACCTCTGCTCCCTTCATCTGAAGCTCGTTGATGATGTTGGTTACAGCCTTCTCGTTACCCGGAATCGGATGAGATGAGAAAATAACTGTATCTCCGGCACCTATAGTGATCTTTCTGTGCTGACCGTTGGCCATACGGCTAAGGGCAGCCATACTCTCTCCCTGGCTTCCTGTTGTGATGATGGTAGTCTTGCTGTCAGGGAAGTTCTTGATCTGATCAATATCTACAAGAGTGTTCTCAGGGATCTGGATGCACTCAAGCTTCTGGGCGATATCAATGATACTGACCATACTCCTGCCTTCCACAGCAACCTTACGGCCGCACTTGTGGGCAGTGTTTATGATCTGCTGAACTCTGTCAACGTTGGATGCAAAGGTAGCAACGATGATCCTGGAGTTCTCGTGATCCGCAAACAGGTTATCAAGAGCTCTTCCTACAGTCTTCTCGGAAGCTGTAAATCCGGGGCGCTCAGCATTTGTCGAATCACACATAAGGGCGAGAACGCCTTTTTTACCAATCTCAGCAAAGCGCTGAAGATCGATTGGATCTCCGTATACAGGTGTATAGTCAACCTTAAAGTCTCCTGTGTGCACAACGGTTCCTGCCGGTGAATAAATAGCAAGAGCTGCTGCATCAACGATGGAGTGGTTTGTTCTTATGAACTCAACCCTGAACTGTCCAAGGTTTATGGACTGTCCAAACTTTACAACCTTTCTGCGGGTCTTTTTAAGAAGGCCGTGCTCTTCGAGCTTGTGCTCGATAATGCCCATGGTAAGGCGTGTTGCGTAAACCGGCACGTTGAGCTCATGAAGAACATAAGGAAGCGCACCGATGTGATCCTCATGTCCGTGGGTAATTACAAAGCCCTTTACCTTGTCAATATTCTCCTGCAGATAAGTGATGTCAGGGATTACAAGATCGATTCCCAGCATGTCATCGTCGGGAAAAGACAATCCGCAATCCACTACAATAATACTGTCTTCGTATCTGAAGGCAGTGATGTTCATTCCAATCTGCTCAAGGCCACCTAACGGTATAACCTGCAGCTTGGACGTGTTTTCAGTTTTCTTTTTGCTCAATATAATTCCTCCATATAAATTTGGCGGACGCACAGAATAGGATATAAACCTCTTGCCCGTTAAATATCCAGATCTATGCCATCCTCAGAAAGCAGCTTACTAAATACACCTGCAACTGCTTCAAGCTCCAGGTCGTCATCCACGATAACATAAACTGCCTCTTCATCTTTTAAATCGGAGTCGTCGCGCAGTATAAGCGCCTCTCCGTCACCATCTTCTTCATCTGTGACCAGTAGATATGTCTTGCCACCTATTGTGGTCTGTTCAAGACAGTAAAACTCTACTGCATCTTCTCCATCGGGGCTGAATAAAATCTTTTCCAAAATAAATCACCTTTTCATTCTGTTGTCCAGATAGTCCTGAAGAATTATCTGGGCTGCAATCATATCAACGTATTCTTTTCTGTCTTTCCCCTTGATGCCGGCTTCATCCATTATCTCATCCGCCTCAACTGTTGTAAGGCGCTCATCCAGCATCTCCACAGGTAGTCCTGTTCTTCTCTCAATCCTGTCTGCAAATTCCAGGCATAACTTAGAGCGCTCAGAGACCGACTCATCCATATTCAGGGGCAATCCCACAACAACCTTCTCCACCCCGTACTCCTGAATGAGTTCTTCTATGCGCGCAAGAGTTCTTCTAAGTTTATTTTCTTCTTTTCTACGGATAATTTCTTTGCCCTGGGCAGTTAGCAAAAGCTCGTCGCTGATCGCCACTCCCACAGTCTTGGACCCGTAATCAAGTCCCATGATCCTCATTATTTCTTGGCCCAATCGTTGCTCTTGATGTACTCTGTGAGCATCTCCTCAACGAGTTCGTCTCTCTCAACCTTCATGATAAGGCTTCTTGCACCCTTGTGGCTTGTGATGTATGTAGGGTCTCCGGACATGATGTAACCAACGATCTGGTTAACAGGGTTGTAGCCCTTCTCAAGAAGTGCATCATAAACTACTGAAAGTACCTTTTTAACGCCTGTCTCAGGCTCTACTTCAACTTTGAAAAATTGGGTATTTCCTAAATCCTGATCTGCCATTATTTTTTCTCCATTCTTATATTTTGTGAGGGAGTCTTCCCTCTTATAATCCTTCAACTAAACAATATACCAATATAATGATACCAAACCATTTGCATTTGTTCAAATGGGAGTCAGTGGGGACGGTTCTCTTTGACTCCCTTGTTAGATAATTAAGAGCGATAAAATTCCCAAACAAAGGGAGTCAAAGAGAACCGTCCCCACTGACTCCCACTGACTCCCCAACAACTCAAACCAGAAGCGTCTCGTCGTTCAACATTCCGCTTGGCACAACGCTTGTGATCTCGCCGGATACAGCCTCTTTGTAGGCGTCTGTCCCCTCTTTTACGGCGACTCTGACATATCTGTCAGTGTGCCCTATCATGTAATTGGCGCCGCCGTGCTCCTCTTCATCCTCCCAGAGGACCTTAAGCTCTTCTCCGATAAAAGACTCTCTGTAGGCCTTTGAGTCTCTCTCTGTAAGTTCGATCAGCACATCGCTTCTTGCAGACTTCTGCCTGTCGGTGAGCTGGTCGGGAAGGCCTGCTGCCACGGTACCCTTTCTTGGTGAATACTTAAAGACATGCATCTCATAGAACGCGATGTCCTCAGCAAATTTCCTGCACTCCTCAAACTCTTCCTCAGTCTCACCCGGGAAGCCAACGATAACATCAGTGGTAATGGCAGGTCTGTCAAATGCCTTGCGCAAAAGACCTACCGACTCCATATACTCTTCGGCAGTGTAATGTCTGTTCATTCTCTTGAGCACTGAGTTGCATCCGCTCTGGAGAGATAAGTGGAAATGAGGACAGAGCTTACTGATCCTTGCAAGCCTCTCAACATTCTCAGCAGACATGAGCCTTGGCTCAATTGAGCCCATACGGATCCTCTCTATGCCCTCTATTTCATTTACCTTCTCAAGAAGGTCTATAAGCTGAGGCTCGCCTTTATCAACGCCGTAAGAGCCTACATGAATACCTGTTATTACTACCTCTTTCAGGCCTTTAGCCGAAAGGTCTTTTATCTCAGAGAGAACATCCTCCATATCACGGCTTCTGACCCTTCCTCTCGCATAAGGAATTACGCAGTAGCTGCAGAACTGATTGCAGCCATCCTGAACCTTGATGTAAGCCCTTGTGTGCTCAGGAAGGTCTGAGAGCCTCATGTTCTCATATTCGTGTGTGGCATTTATGTCTATGACGCTCTTTCCGCCCATGGTCTTGTCAAAAGAGCCTTCTCTTGCCGCCATGAACTCCTCAAGGATGCTCACGATCTCAGACTTTTTGTTGTTTCCGATTGCAAGATCTATGCATTCATCCTTCTTGACGCCGTCCATTCCTGTCTCAACGTAGCATCCGACAGCAACAACCACAGCGCCCGGATTTTCTTTTTTTGCCTTGTGGAGCATCTGTCTTGATTTTCTGTCGGCGATGTTGGTAACGGTGCAGGTGTTGATGATGTAAACATCCGCAACATCAGTAAATGGCACGATTTCACAGCCTGCAGCAGACAGCTTTTGCCCCATTACATCCATCTCATAACTATTAACTTTGCAACCAAGGTTGTGCATTGCAACCTTCAAACCACTAATCTTATTCATTTTTATGTTGAAAACCTCATTGACTTTTGACAATCATACGTTTACTATAAAGAAAAGAAGGAGGTACTTGACCAATGAAGACAGTTAAGATTTCTTTAAATTCCATCGATAAGGTAAAATCTTTCGTAAACGATATTACGAAGTTCGATTATGACTTCGACCTTGTATCAGGAAGATATGTTATCGATGCTAAGTCTATTATGGGTATTTTCTCACTCGATCTTTCAAAGCCGATCGACCTTAATATCCATGCAGAAGACGGCGCTGAAGAGATCCTTGAGGTTCTCAAGCCCTACATGGTCTAATCAATTTTGATTAGATCTTCTTAAGAAGATTATTACAGACCATCCCAATTTGGGATGGTCTTTTTTTGCATTAATACCGCTTTATTTCTTTATCTCAATAACCTCATCAGTATCAAGCGCGATCTGAACCAGCTCATCGATCTTCTCTGAGAGGTCCTCCTCGTGTCTTTCAATAATATCAAGCCTTGGCTTTGTTACAGGGTGCTTGGCAACAAAGATAGTGCAGCAGTCCTCGTAAGGAAGGATAGATGTCTCATAGGCATCAATCTTAACTGAGATGTCTACGATATCCTGTTTATCGAAGGCAATAAGCGGCCTGTAAACCGGCATGTCTTTTACCACCTCACCTGTACACATAAGGCTCTGCATAGTCTGGGATGCTACCTGTCCGATGCTCTCACCGGTTACAAGTCCCATGCATCCGGATCTTGCTGCAAGGATATCTGCGATCTTCATCATGTATCTTCTCATGATGATGGTAAGCTCGTCGTGTGGGCACTTCTCATATATGTACATCTGAATATCAGTAAAGTTGATCACGTGAAGCTTGATGTTACCTGTATACTTGGCGATGACACCTGCCAGGTCGACAACCTTCTGCTTGGCCATCTCACTGGTGTATGGAGGAGCATTGAAGTAAACAGCCTCCATATCAACGCCTCTCTTGGCAATCATGTAGCCTGCAACAGGTGAATCGATTCCGCCTGAAAGAAGAAGCATTGCCTTTCCTGCTGTACCGATGGGCATACCTCCGGGTCCGGAGATGATCTCAGAGAAGATGTTGAGTTTCTCACGGATCTCAACATTTATAAGGATCTGAGGGTCATGCACGTCAACCTTCATCTCCGGGTAAGCATCAAGGATTCTGCCGCCGATCTCAGCTGCCATCTCCATTGAGTCCATAGGATAGCTCTTATCAACTCTTCTGCACTTAACCTTGAAGGTACGATTCTTGTCCGGGTATACTCCGTCAACGAAGTCAACAACCGCCTTGCACACTCCGTCTACATCCGGAAGGTTGTTCTCCCCGTCTCTTTCTATTGTCACAGCAGGACAGATTCCGGTTATTCCAAAAACTCTCTGAAGTGCGGAAACAGTCTCGTCAAAATCAAAGCCTGTGGCCTCAACGTATACTCTTCCTGCAACCTTTGAGATCTTGAACTCTCCGTCGCACTTTGCAAGAACTCTTTTGATCTGCTTAACAAGTGCATCCTCAAAGATGTATCTGTTCTTGCCCTTAACTCCTATCTCTGCGTATTTGATAACAAAAGCATGGTACTGCATATTATTCTCCTTAATGCCTGTAAAACTTTCTCATGGTTTCTACCTGTGAAGAGAGGACGTCCAGAAGGTAGTCGATCTCCTCTTTGGTTGTCTGTGTGGACATACTTATACGGATGGTTGATTCCAAAAGACTCTTATCAAGCCCTATAGCCTTTAGTGTGTCCGAAACGTGTGGATTGTTGGAAGTACATGCACTTCCGGCTGAGACGTAAATCTCCTTGCTGCTGAGCATGTTAAGAACAGTCTCCGCTGCCAGTCCCTTTATTGAGACACTCACAATATGCGGAGCTCCCTTCTCGCACTCAGGGCCGTTAAGCCTTATGTCGGAAATCCTCTCAGTAAGGCTCTCCATCAGGTATTTCTTGAGCTCGTAGAGAGCGCTTATTTTTTTATCAAAATCATCGTAGCACATCTGCGCAGCAAGAGCCATTCCCGCGATTCCCGGGACGTTCTCGGTTCCCGATCTCATGCCCTTTTGCTGGCCTCCGCCGTAGCAGATGGGGACAATTTTTGTACCCTTTTTGATGTACAAAAAGCCCACACCCTTTGGTCCGTGGATCTTGTGGGCGCTGACAGCCAAAAGATCGATGTTCATGGACTTGGGTCTTATCCTGAATTTGCCGTAGGCCTGCACAGCATCTACGTGAAATACTATCTGTTCATTTATAGATTTAATGAGCTTGCCGGCCTCAGCAATCGGTTCAACTGCGCCGATCTCATTGTTCACAAACATCATGGACACCAGGATGGTATCTTCTCTTATGGCGTCCTTAAGGTCTTCATGCCTTACAACTCCTGTCTCATCAACAGGAAGATAGGTCACCTCAAATCCTTCCTTGACCAGCTCCTGGCAGCTCTCCAAAACAGCCGGATGCTCAATGGAAGTTGTTATGATGTGCTTACCTCTCCAGGCATTGGCTCTGGCAGCTCCGATTATCGCTGTGTTGTCGGACTCTGTTCCTCCGGAGGTAAATACTATCTCAGAAGGATCAACCTTCAAAGTATCCGCTATAGTCTCTCTTGCACTAAAGAGTCTGTTGCCGGAAACCACGCCCATGTGATGGACGCTTGAAGCGTTTCCGTATTCTTCTGTCATTATCCTGGCCACCAGCTGTGCTACTTCGTCATAAGCTCTGGTGGTGGCTGAATTATCTAAATATGCTCTCATTTTATTTCTCAGCTTTCAAGGTGATACATAAGCCATGCTATTGCTGTAAATCCGGCTGTCTCTGTGCGCAGAATCCTCTTGCCCAGTGTAATGGGCTTTATGTTATTCTCTGAGCACAGCGCTATCTCTTCCTCAGAAAATCCCCCTTCGGGTCCGATGAAAAGAGCTATATTCTGGCCGGGTTTAATTTCATCAATAATCTGTCTGGTCACCGATATGTCTTTTGCATTCTCGTAGGGAATAAGGCGCACTTCAATGCCTTCGCTCCCACAGTACTCTATGGCCTGCTTCATGGTCATGGGCATTAAAACTTCCGGTATGATGCCACGCTTACTCTGCTTGGCAGCAGCCTCGGAAATTGCCTGCCATCTCTTTATCTTGGCAGGGGCCTTCTTCTCATCGATCTTAACGACGCACCTCTTGGTCTTCATGGGTACTATCTTAAAGGCTCCAAGTTCGACCGCCTTCTGGATGATGAGCTCCATCTTATCAACCTTGGGAAGCCCCTGGAAAAGATATATCTTAGAGGGCAGCTCGTTCCCAAGCTCTTCGATAAAGCACAGATTGCCGATAACGGATGAATCCCTTATCTCTTCTATCTCGTAAAAGAGCTCTCGCCCTTCATCCTCTTCTCTGATGCTTACGGAGAACTGCTCTCCCACCTTCATGCGAAGGACGTTTACTATGTGGTTGTAATCGCTGCCTGTTATCTCAACCTTCTTGAGGTCAGGACTTACCTGACAGCTGTCTACAAAGAAATGAAACATCAGTTTTTCCTCGATGTGATTGAAACCCAGTCTCCCTGATGATGGATCTCGAGGATCTCAAGACCTGCATCAAGATGCGCCTTCTTTACTTCCTCTTCCTTGGTGTTGATGATACCTGAAGTGATGTAGATTCCGCCGCTCTTAAGCTGGTTAAGGATGACCGGTGTCAAAGGAACCAGTACGTTTGCCAGGATGTTTGCGACAACGATGTCATACTTATCGTATCCAACCTTGTCCTGGACTTCTTTATCGTCAATGATATTGCCGATCATCATGTCAAACTTATCGGCAGAAATACCATTGTTCTCCATATTTTCTTTTACCGCAGGAACTGCGCATTTATCAAGGTCTGTTCCCACAGCGTGCTTTGCTCCGAACATAAGGGCAAGGATTGAAAGAACTCCGCTTCCTGTTCCTACATCCAAAAGCTCTGTGTCCGCAGTCACATATTTCTTGAGCATCCTGATGCAGAGCTGTGTTGTCTCATGCATACCTGTACCGAAAGCTGTTCCGGGATCGATGTGAAGGACCATGTTAGCCTTTCCTTCGTCCTCTGCGCTCTCTTTCTCCCAGGATGGAATTACAAGTATATCATCAATATAGAATTTATGAAAGTACTGTTTCCAGTTATTGATCCAGTCTATATCCTCAGTGACATCGACGGATATTGTGCCGTCGCCTATATCAGAAAAAGACTTAAGTTCATCGAGCTTCTCTCTGATGGCTGCCTGCATCTCCTCAGGAGTCTTTTTAACTTTCTCTATCTCTCCCTCATCATTTGGAAGTTCAACAGTAAGCATGTTGTCATCATCTATCTCAACAAAAAAGCTAAGATAAGCAACTCCGCTCTCGATGCCGTTTTCTGTCTCGTCCGGCTCAAGTTCAGGTGCATCGATGAACATCTGCTCCTTGTCTGCTGCAGATAAAGGTGCATTGTCCTCGATCTGTGCTCCCTCAAGTCCGATGTCCTCAAGGTAACTTACAATAATATCCTCTGACTCTTCATTTGTTCTTACACGGAAACGCATCCATTTCATAATAAAATCTCCTTATATAACAAAAAGAATTGTAGATAAGCATCTTCGAAAATGCAAGCATTTTCGAAGCACACGTCTTTCGACAAATATCTGCATCGAAATATGTCGGCATTAGCAAACATGTTTGCATGCCGCATATTCCGATGCAGCTGCTTATCTACAATTCACGCGATCATTCCCAAAATTTCTTTTTCTTTTTGCTGCCCGAGGCTCCTGAGCCACTATCTTCATTACCCATGAGTCTCTCAGCTGCTGTAAGAGAATCGCCTGTCTTTTCATCGAACTTCTTAAGAAGGTCCTTAGCTTCCTTGGAGAGTTTCTCAGGAACCTGTACCACAAGTGTTACGTAGTGGTCACCTCTCTGCTCCTTGTCTCTAAGGGATGGGATACCCTTTCCGCGAAGTCTTACTCTTGTGTCTGTCTGGGTTCCGGCCTTAACATCATAAGCCACCTTACCGTCGACAGTATCTATAAGAACTGTTCCGCCCAGTGCTGCAATAGCAAAGGATACAGGAACCATTGAATAAACGTTGTAACCGTCTCTCTGGAAAATAGGATGCTCAGATACAACAACCTCAACAAGAAGGTCTCCTCTTGGTCCGCCGTTGACTCCGGGTTCACCCTTTTCTCTTATTCTTACACTCTGGCCGTTATCAATGCCGGCAGGAATTGTAACCTTGATCTTCTTGCGACTTGCAATGTATCCGGTTCCGTGACAGTCGGCACACTTCTCTTTGATGACCTTACCTGTACCGCCACATTCAGGACATGTCTGAACGTTTCTTACAGTGCCAAAGAAGGACTGCTGTGTATATACAATCTGTCCCTTACCGCCGCACTTGGTACATGTCTGTGGTGATGTTCCCGGCTTAGCTCCGGTTCCATGACATGTCGGACATGGATCCTTGATGGTGAGCTCAAGCTCTTTCTCACAACCAAATACAGCCTCAAGGAAGGTTATGCGCACGCTTGCACGAAGATTGGCACCCTTTGAAGGGCCACTTCTTGCGCCGCCTCTTGCACGTCCGCCTCCGAAGAAGTCACCGAATATATCACCAAAGATGTCGCCAAAGTCTGCACCGTTAAAGTCGAATCCACCACTGAAGGGATTACCGCCGCCCTCAAAGGCCGCATGTCCGAACTGGTCATACTGACGCTTCTTCTCAGGGTCAGAAAGTACCGCATAAGCTTCGGATGCTTCCTTGAACTTGTCGGCTGCAGTCGCATCACCCGGATTCATATCCGGGTGATACTTCTTGGCAAGCACTCTGTATGCTTTCTTTATTTCGTCCTCAGTGGCATTCTTACCAACGCCCAGGACCTCATAATAGTCGCGTTTCTGTTCCGCCATTTAACTCAGACCTCTCTGTAATCTCCATCAACTACATTATCATCGTTTGAAGATGTGCTTCCTGCGTTCATATCAGGACCTGCGCCGGCACCCATATCAGGGCCTGCACCTGCAGCACCTGCTGCTCCCTGAACGTTCTCATACATCTTAGCAAAGAGTGCCTGAGCATCGTTCATGAGCTTCTCCTTCTGGCTCTTAAGAGAATCGATCTCTGAGTCTGAAAGCTCTTTATCCTTGGTCTGCTCAAGTGTTTCCTTGAGAGCCTTGATATCATCCTCAACTACCTGCTTCTGAGAAGCGTCGATCTTGTCGCCAACTTCCTGAAGAGCCTTCTCTGTCTGGAATACGAAGGAGTCAGCGTCGTTTCTTGCATCGATGCCTTCCTTACGCTTCTTGTCCTGAGCCTCATACTCCTGAGCCTCTTTAACTGCCTTATCGATATCCTCATCAGACATGTTAGAACCGGCTGTGATTGTGATGTGCTGCTCCTTGCCTGTTCCAAGGTCTTTAGCTGATACGTTAACGATACCGTTTGCATCGATATCGAATGTAACCTCGATCTGAGGAACACCTCTCATTGCCGGAGGGATTCCATCAAGTCTGAACTGTCCAAGTGACTTGTTATCCTTAGCGAACTGTCTCTCACCCTGAAGTACGTTGATATCTACGGCTGTCTGGTTATCAGCAGCTGTTGAGAATACCTGGCTCTTCTTGGTAGGAATTGTTGTGTTACGCTCGATAAGTCTTGTAGCAACACCACCCATTGTCTCGATTGAAAGTGAAAGAGGTGTTACATCAAGAAGAAGGATATCACCTGCGCCCTCATCACCTGCAAGCTTACCGCCCTGGATACCAGCACCGATTGCTACGCACTCATCAGGGTTGAGGTTCTTACTTGGCTCCTGGCCTGTGAGCTGTTTAACCTTCTCTACTACGCAAGGAACACGAGTTGATCCACCAACAAGGAGAACCTTACCGATATCTGCGTTTGTAAGTCCTGCATCCTTCATAGCGTTCTGAACAGGGATAGCTGTTCTCTCTACAAGATCGTGGATGAGCTCTTCGAATTTAGCTCTTGTGAGATCTACATCGAAGTGCTTAGGGCCATCAGCGCCTGCTGAGATGAAAGGAAGGTTGATGTTGGTTGTTGTTGAAGAAGAGAGCTCCTTCTTAGCCTTCTCTGCAGCTTCCTTAAGTCTCTGCATAGCCATCTTATCGCCTGAGAGGTCAACGCCCTCTTTGTTCTTGAAATCCTGAACCATCCAGTTGATGATTGCCTGGTCGAAGTCATCACCACCGAGGTGTGTATCACCGTTTGTTGAAAGAACTTCGATAACACCGTCACCGATATCGATGATTGATACATCGAATGTACCACCACCAAGGTCGTAAACCATGATCTTCTGCTCTTTCTCGTTATCAAGACCGTAAGCCAGAGCTGCTGCTGTAGGCTCGTTGATGATTCTCTTTACCTCAAGACCTGCAATCTTACCTGCGTCCTTAGTAGCCTGACGCTGAGCATCATTGAAGTAAGCAGGAACTGTGATAACTGCCTCTGTAACCTTTTCGCCGAGATACTGTTCTGCATCAGCCTTCAGCTTCTGAAGGATCATAGCTGAAATCTGCTGAGGTGAATACTTCTTGCCGTCGATTGTACGGCCGTGATCTGTACCCATATCTCTCTTGATTGATGAGATTGTGTTCTCAGCATTTGTTACTGCCTGACGCTTAGCAGGCTCGCCGACGATTCTCTCGCCGTTCTTTGTGAAAGCAACGATTGAAGGTGTTGTTCTAGCGCCTTCTGCGTTAGCGATAACGGTGGGCTTACCACCTTCCATAACTGCTACGCAGCTATTAGTTGTACCAAGGTCGATACCAATAATCTTACTCATTTCTTTTTCCTCCGTTTATTATAATAAGATTCTGTATTTACTAAGTTATTGTGCTACAGCCACCATGCTGTGTCTGAGCACTGTATCATGGAACATGTATCCCTTCTGAAGCTCCTGGGCAACGATTCCGGATTCGTATTCCTGGGATTCCACCTGCATTACTGCATTGTGGAGGTTTGGATCAAACTCTTTTCCAACCGCTTCTATTGGGGTTACTCCGAGATCTTCAAGCTGCTTGATGAGCTGCTTGTAAATCTTGTTCATGCCGTCTGCAAAAGCTCCGTCTTTCTCAGCCTCGGGAACTGCTGCAAGACCTCTTTCAAAGTTATCTACTACAGGAAGGAGCTTCTCAAGGACATTGCCCTGACCAAGTTCGAACTGCTGTGATTTCTCTTTGTCGGTTCTCTTCCTGAAGTTCTCAAACTCCGCCATCTGTCTCAGGACTTTGTCGTTAAGTTCATCGATCTTTTCCTGAAGCGGATTCTTCTTTTCTTTTTTATTCTCTTCTTTTTCTACAGTAGCCTCTTTTTCAGCATCATCTTTTTCCTCCTGTGAATCAGGTGTCTGTGCTGTTTCTTTCTCTTTGGCTTCCTCTTCAAGTTCTTCCATGATGTTCTCAAGAACTTCTTCTTTTTTCTTTTCCTCAGCTGATTTAGCCTTGGAAGAAGCCTTCTTCTTATCTTCGCTCAATTCAAATTGCCTCCTTAAAGCTTATGGGATCTAATCCCTTTTATATAGATCATCAAGTGCATGACGCATATTCTTAAGCGTCGTTATAACCTTGTCGTAATCCATTCTCTTGGGTCCGATGATTCCTACGGTACCCTTCATGCCATCACCAAGCTCGTACGTTGCGGTAACAACGCTGCAGTCCTTCATGGACTGGATCGGTGTCTCGTTTCCGATGTAGACCTGGATTCCGGTCTCTTCATGGTCAGAGGAGAGTGTGTCCTCAACGATACTCGAAAGGTCCTTGGTATCCTCAAAGGTGCTGATGAGCTCGCTGGCCTTGGCCGAATCCGTAAGCTCAGGATACTTAAAGAAGTTCATCGTACCGCTGGTATATATCTGAAGGTCGTCATCTGCTGTTATTGATTCTGCAGCTGCATCGATGACGTTTCCGATGATCTCACTGTGAATTCCGGCTTCCTGCTTGACTGCTGCGATAAGTCCAAGGTTAATGTCCTCTACAGCAAGTCCGTCCAGCCTTGTATTCATGAGAATGTTAAGCTTGAGCATTGTTGCGTCATCAAGTTCCTCTTCAACAGGAATGATCTTGTTCTTAATGACGTTTCCTTCTATGACGATGGTCGCCAGAAGGTGCTCTGCATCAACCTTGGAAATCTGGATGAACTTGAGCTTGTTCTTGCGGATCTGAGGTGCTGAGATCATTGTGGCGTAGTTGGTATCAACCGCAAGGGTCTTGGCCACCTGCTTAAGGAGGTTCTCAAGCTTCTCTTCCTTATCAAGAAGCATCTCCTTCATGTTCTCAACTTCCTGTTCCTTGTCCCTGAGCATCTCATCTACATAGACTCTGTAGCCCTGGTCGGAAGGAATTCTTCCCGCAGAAGTGTGGGGCTGAATTATAAGTCCCATCTCCTCAAGATCTGCCATCTCATTTCTGATGGTGGCTGAACTCAAGTTAAGATCAGTATCCTTGGAAATAGTCCTTGATCCGACAGGCTCTCCTGTCTCAAGGTAGTTCCTTACTATTGCATGTAGTATGGTTCTCTTTCTCTCATCAAGTTCCAAGTCTGTACCCCTTCCTCTGTCTCCGGATTTCATTGAAAGGCTTTTGTTTTGAGTTGTTAGCACTCAACTCATTCGAGTGCTAACATCTTCTCTGTAACATAAAATATCACTCGCGGGAACTAATGTCAACCTTCTAAATGTTAAATATGGATAAAAAAACAGCAGGCACTGAAAGTGTCTGCTGTCTGTAGTCTCATTATATAAGAGAATGATCAAAGATCGATTCTGCCCTGTACCTTGTCATCAACAACGTAGTAAGCTGCATTCTCTTCAGGCTTTACATAAACGCTGAGCTTCTTCATAGCGTCTACATCTCCGCCCATATCGTACTTGTAGTTGTTCTTAGCGTTTGTAACGATTGTATCGTATGTAACGTTTCTGTCACCATACTGAAGAACGATGTTAGTCTTAACTTCTGTTGTTGCTGCTGCCTTCTTAGCTGCAGGCTTCTTAGCTGCTGTAGCTTTCTTAGCAGGTGCTGCCTTCTTTGCAGGTGCTGCTTTCTTTGTCTCAGCCTTCTTGGTTGTAGTAGCTTTCTTAGCTGCAGGCTTCTTAGCCTCAGTCTTCTCAGCTGCCTTCTTAGGCTCAGCCTTCTTAGCAGGTGCTGCCTTCTTTGCTGCAGGCTTCTTAGCTGCTGTAGCCTTCTTTGCAGGTGCCTTCTTCTCTTCTGCCTTTGCAGGAGCTGCCTTAACTTCTGCTGCCTTAACTTCTGCAGCTACAGGTGTCTTGATTGTTGCAACAGGCTTCTCAGCTGCATCAGTCTTCTTGATCTCTGCCATTTTTACATTTCCTCCTCAAAATCATTGTCTGATTTGTTGTAGCTCGTTAAAACAATAAAGCGATTACGAAATAGAGTTTACACTCATTATTCTGCGTTGTCAACGCATTTACAAAGTTTTAAGGACTTTTAATCCTTGATATATGCGGCATAAACAGAAACCAGTGTCAGGGAAAACAGTATTCCCGCGAGTATATCGGTGGCCCAATGCACTCCGGCCAGCATTCTTGCGCATACTCCGACTACCATCAGCACCGCAGCAGCAACAGTCAGTATTCTGACATAGCTCTTTTCGGCAAAGAGTCTTTTCCACGCGATGATGGCACTTCCGAAGACGCTGCAGATGATCAGTACATGGCTTGATGGATACGAGGTCTCAAGCTCAGTCTCTCCGGGCGGAATGATCGGTCTGTAGTTGATCGGGATCTTACTGAAAGCAACATAGATGATCGCAACCACCAGATAAAGCATTCCAAGTCCAAGGATGATCTTTCCCACTTCGGAAATGCTCTTTGTCTGCACAAGTCTTACAACGCCCATAAAAGCGAAGAATGCAACCACCAAAAACGCCAGCACCATCACCAGATCAGATATTTTGTCAAACATTTCATTATATCCCAGAAGATTTGCAACAGCTCCGTTTAATGAAGAAAAACCAACGGATGTGCCTTCCGGACCTATGGCCGCTTTGTCCACAAATGCTGTGAGAACCGAGAATATCACAGTAACCAGTAAAAGACATATCGGCTTTGTCGATGAATTTTTCTCAAACTTCAATTTAAACATCCCCTTTCGGCATTACTTGCCATATTCCTCTTTAACAAATTTTCTGAGGGCAACCATTGCTCTCTCAACCTTTTCGGTATCGATGCAGTAAGCCATTCTGAAGAACCCGGGTGCTCCGAAGCCGTCAGCCGGAACAAATACCAGATCGTACTTTAAAGCTTTTTTACAAAATGCTACTGAATCCTCTTCCAGTGCCTTGGGCATTATATAAAAGGTTCCGCCGGGCTTAACTACTGTAAAGCCAAGCTCAACAAGTGTGTCGTAGATGATGTTCATGTTGGTCTCATAAACTGAGAGATCTGCTGTAAGTGAACATACCTTGGCAACAGCCTGCTGGATTATTGAAGGAGGACAGTTGTGTCCTGTGCCTCTTGAAATCTGCCCGCACATGGGAACGATGACATCCGCACCCTCGCAGGCAGGATTAACTGCAACGTATCCGATACGCTCTCCGGGAAGTGAGAGTGACTTGGAGAATGAATAGCAGCTTAAGGTGTGATCGTAGAACTTTGAAACATAAGGTGAATCAGCACCCTTGAACACGATCTCTCTGTAAGGCTCATCTGAGAGAAGGAAAATGTTGTGACCATACTCTTTTGACTTCTCTCTTAAAATATCAGCAAGTCTCTGAAGTGTAGCAGTTGAATATGCGATACCTGACGGATTGTTAGGTGTGTTTACAAGAACTGCTGCCACGTTCTCATTTATCATCTCCAGGAACTTATCGAAGTTGATCTGAAAAGAGCTTGTATCTGCCGGAACTACACTGAGCTTACAGCCTGCGCCTGTGATGTATGGGCCGTACTCAGGGAAGTATGGTGCAAAAGCAATCATCTCATCCCCGGGCTTGGTCACTGCTCTTACTGCATGCGCAACAGCACCTGCTGCCCCGGTTGTAGGGAAGATGTGCTCCGGACCATAATTCATTCCGAATCTCTGATTCAAAGATTTTGCTATCTCTTCTTTATAAAGAGGGTTTCCAAGACTGGGTGTATAGCCATGAAGTGTCATGGTATCCTCTTCCTGAAGGAGTCTGATCATCTCATCTGTAAACTCCTTGGGAACTTCCACGCTCGGATTTCCCAGACTGAAATCAAATACGTTCTCGTATCCTACTTCTTTTCCCCTGGCAGTTGCATATTCTGAAAGCTCTCTTATTACTGACTTGGCTCCCAGCATGCTCTTGTATTGCTCGTTTATCATAGCCGTTCCTCCTAAATATATATATGGCTGTTTTCACAGACTTAGTCGTAGTATCTGTATGATTATAGCACAATGTTTAACAGTTTACATCATTAAAGTGTCATCATGCGCGTAAGTCTCCAAGCTTCTCAATAAGCGTCTCGGCATCTTCAAGAAGCTGCTTCTCGGCCTTGGTGGGGTTGGTATCCTTCTTGTACTTGTAGACAAATACCGGAATGCCGGTGCTGTGGAAGGCCATGTTTCCCTTGTAGGAGGCGATAAAGCCCGGGATCTTTCCGGGATCTATCTTGGCGCTGGGGCTGATCTTGATCTCGATACTGCCGTTTCCGCCCTTTACTTCCATGATGTAGAGCTCGTGTGCCCTTGCACGTAAAAGAGATATTCGAAGAAGGTTAAGCGCCGTCTCGGGAACTTCACCGAATCTGTCTATGAGCTCGTCCTTCATCTCATCGCATTCTGCCCCGTTCTCTATGCTTGCGATCCTCTTGTAGATCTCAAGCTTCTGATCCTCGTTTAAGATATAGTTGTCAGGAATAAAGGCGCTGACATCAAGATCAATACTTGTGCCGGGCATATCAAGGACTTCCTCGGTATCCTCGCCCTTTCTGATCTTGACCGCTTCACCAAGCATCTTGCAGTAGAGGTCGTAGCCTACTGCTGCCATGTGTCCGCTCTGCTTTTTGCCAAGGAGATTTCCTGCGCCTCTGATTTCAAGGTCCCTCATGGCGATCTTGAATCCACTGCCCAGGTCGGTAAATTCCTTTATGGCTGCAAGTCTCTTTTCCGCGACTTCCTTGAGCATCTTGTCTCTCTTATACATAAGGAAGGCATAGGCAGTCTTGTTGGATCTTCCGACACGCCCCCTTAACTGATAGAGCTGGGAAAGTCCCATCTTATCCGAGTCATGTATGATCATGGTGTTAACGTTGGGGATATCAAGTCCTGTCTCAATAATAGTAGTAGAGACAAGAACATCTATGGTTCCGTCGATGAAGTCGTACATGATCCTCTCAAGCTCCGATTCCTTCATCTGACCGTGAGCAAAGGCAACATTGGCTTCCGGCACAAGCTTCTGAATTCTGGCAGCTGTGTCAGCTATGGTGTTGACTCTGTTGTAAACATAGTAAACCTGTCCGTTTCTCGAGAGCTCTCTGACAATGGCCTCTCTCACCAGCTCGTCGTTGTACTCCATGACATAGGTCTGGATCGGAAGTCTGTCGTTGGGCGCTTCCTCAAGAACGCTCATGTCTCTGATACCAACCAGTGACATGTGAAGAGTTCTGGGGATAGGAGTAGCTGTCAGCGTCAGTACGTCAACATTCTCCTTCATGGTCTTAATCTTTTCCTTGTGGGTTACGCCAAAGCGCTGTTCCTCATCAACAATAAGAAGACCAAGGTCCTTGTATTCAATATCCTTAGACAAGAGCCTATGGGTTCCGATGACAACGTCAACAAGGCCCTTCTTAAGGTCTGTAACCGTCTTTTTCTGCTCGGCCGGTGTCCTGAATCTGGACATGAGATCAACCCTCACCGGGAATGCGCGCATTCTCTCGGAGAAGGTGTTGTAGTGCTGCTGAGCAAGGATAGTTGTGGGCACTAAAACCGCCACCTGCTTGCCGTCCTGAACCGCCTTGAAAGCTGCGCGGATAGCCACTTCTGTCTTTCCAAAGCCAACGTCTCCGCAGACAAGTCTGTCCATGATCCGGCTTGATTCCATATCTTTCTTGGTATCGTCGATGGCAGTGAGCTGATCCTCTGTCTCCTGATAAGGGAAGGCATCCTCAAACTCCTGCTGCCATACAGTGTCTTTTCCGAACTCAAAGCCCACAGCCTGCTGCCTCTTGGCATAGAGCTCCACAAGATCCTGAGCCACCTCTTCAACTGCTGCTCTGACCTTATTCTTGGTGTGGCTCCAGTCGCCGCTTCCAAGCTTGTTGAGCCTTGGCTTGTGAGCGTTCTCATCATCGCCGCCGGATGCGTACTTCTGGATGACAGAAAGACCTGTAGCCAGAACGTAGAGATTTCCGCCACCGCCATATTCAATCTTGATGTAATCCTTGACCACGTGGTCGGTTTCAATCTTCTCGATACCTCTGTAGATACCAAGGCCATGGTCCTCGTGAACAACGTAGTCACCTATCTTAAGGTCAGCAAAGTCGGAGATCTTCTCGCCGCTGTACTGGCTCTTTTTCTTTTTCTTCTTCCTTGTGTGCTCGGTGAAGATATCACTCTCCGCAATGACTGCGAACTTTATGTCAGGATACTCAAAGCCCTTCATTATCCTGCCGTAGTAGGTCATGATCTCGCCGGGCTGCAGAACCCTTCCCGGATCCTCACTGTAGAAGGCACTGACAAGGTTGTCGCGAAGGTCCTCTACTATTCTCTTTGCCCTTGTTCTTGAGCCTGAGAGAATGAGCACCTTGTAGCCTCTCTTTGCATAATTCTTAAGGTCGCTTACCAGAGAATCGAAGCTGTTGTTATAGGCTGCGATACTCCTTGCCTTAATGTCCCAGCTCTTTTCCGGGGAAAAGAGATTTAGAGAAGCCGGCATTGCAAGCGCAGACACCAGGACTCTCCTGCCGTTACCCATTCTTGCTATGCAGTTGTCTATGGGGTAAAGAATGTCCATCTGTCCCGGAAGCACGTAACCCTTTTCAGCTCTGTGGGTCATGCTCTCACGGAACTCCGCTTCAACAGCCATGGCGTGTTCCTGAACGCGCTGTGGCTCGTCGATAAAGATACAGCTCTTGCCCTTGGGGAACATCTCCTGGATGGTGACTGTATCTTCATAGAAATATCTGATATAGCTCTCGAGATTGACTGCTGCCTTTAGTTCAAAGAGCTGTTCCTTGAGCTCCTCAGTCTGCTTCTTAAGCTGATGGGCTTCTGCAGTCTTAAACTCATCTCTTAGAGCTTTTACGACTTTATCTGTATCTTCCTGAATCTTCTCAAATCCCTTTTCAAGCTCCTCATCCTCAAGGATGATCTCGGAGGCCGGGTAGATATCCACGGACTCCAGCTTTTCAAGTGATCTCTGGGAGAGAATGTCAAAGCTTCTTATGGAGTCGATCTCATCGCCCCAGAGCTCGATTCTGAAAGGATTTTCCTCTGTCAGGTCAAAGACATCCACGATATCTCCGCGGATTGAGAACTCACCGGGAGCTTCTACCTGATAGTTTCTGGTATAGCCCATGGTGACTAGCTTTTTGCCGATCTCAACAACGTCTATTGCACTGTGTCTGTCCAGAGAAAGAATGTGATTCTTAATGACTTCGGGCTTAATCTGCGGAGTCATCAGGGCCGCAAAAGTAGTGACCACCGTTACGGGTCTTCCCTCGATGAGCCTTCTCATGCACCTGATTCTCTGCCTTGCGATCTCGTTGCTGTGAACGTCGGCCTGGTAAAAGATCAGATCCTTGGCGGGATATACTGTGACATTTCTGTCGTAAAACTTGTAATCCTCATAGATCTCTTTTGCCCGAAGGTCAGAGTAGGTCACAATGATCCTGTACTTGAAATCAGCACCAAGCCCGTCGATGAAGTGGAGCTTCTGCGAGTCAACGCAGCCTGTTACTTCAGCGCAGGCAAAGGGCTTTTCAAGATACTCATTTATTTCATTAAATTCCTTCAGCTCAGAAAGGGGTGTGGTGATTGCTCTCATTTAACTTTTCCGTTGAATTTGTTCATGGCGCTGTCGGTGCCTTCATCAATGATGCAGGCGACAGCTTCGGCTGCTCTTTCAATACTTTCTTTTATAAGAGTGGCGTCTTCTCCCTCAAAGTGTCCCAGGACCCAGTCCACCATATCCCACTGCTTGGGTTTCTTGCCAACTCCGATGCGGACTCTTGAGAATTCATCGTGCCCAAGCTGAGCTATGATGTTCTTAAGCCCGTTGTGTCCTCCGGCGCTTCCCTTGGGGCGAACTCTTAGGTTCCCCACATCAAGCTCAACATCGTCGGAGATCACGATAAGATTTGTCTTTGAATCTATTTTGAAATAATTACAGATAGGAGCCACTGCCTCACCACTGAGGTTCATGTAGGTCAGGGGCTTAACGAGGATAACTCTCTCGCTTCCTATCCTGCCCTTACCGTAGGCTGCCTTAAACTTGGTCTCTGTAAGACCTATGTTATATTTATCGGACAGGTAATCAATGGTATCAAAACCCACGTTGTGCCTGGTTCCGAAATATTTCTTCTCCGGGTTTCCAAGTCCCACTATAACGAACATATTGCCGTCTTCCTCTTTATTCTTCCCTGCAAATAATGCCTTTAAAAATTCGAACATCCCATCCCCCAGCATAAATCAGGGGACCTAGTAATCTAAGTCCCCTGTTATTATACCCATTATTCACTTTAAGCTATTGTCTGTCAAGCCTCTGCAGGCGCTTCCTCGCCCTCCGGCTCCTCAAGAGATGCCTTGTCGTAAGCCTCAAGTATCTGGCTCTGAAGTACGCCTCTCATGTCTGAGTTGATGGGATGCGCGATGTCACGATACTCTCCATCAGCTGATTTCTTGCTGGGCATTGCAATAAAGAGCCCTCTCTCGCCCTCGATCACTTTGATGTCGTGTACAACGAACTCGTTGTCAAAAGTAACCGAAACCACTGCACGCATCTTGCCCTGCTTTGTAACCTTTCTAACACGAATATCTGTAATCTTCATAGTGTAACCCCCTCTTGATTACAACTCTGTTGCCGAATAACCTTAGATTACGTACCTCTCGTTATTCTCTACGACTACCTTTATTCCATTTTCTTCTTTATAATATGAGTTTGCCTGTATTGTGCCGTGGCTCTCTACAATGCAATTCTCAATATGCGAGTTGTCTCCGATGTATACATCATTCAGAATGATCGAATTCTTGATGTAACAGTTGTTTCCGATAAAGGCGCCCTTGAAGATTACTGAGTCCTCAATGGTTCCGTTTATGATACAACCGCTGGAGATAAGGCCGTTCTTAACGCTTACCCCTACGTTATACTTAGCCGGTGGAAGGTCGGAAACCTTGGTGTAGATACCAGGATACTCACGGAAGAAGTACTGGCGGATCTCAGGCTTTAAGAAGTCCATGTTGGTCCTGTAGTAATCTTCTACGGAAGCGATGTTGCTCCAGTAATCCTTGATCTTGTATCCGTATATTCTCTTCATATCCTTGTACCTTACAAGGATGTCTCTAACGAAGTCGTATCTCTCTTCCTCTTCGGCTCTCTCAATGAGCTCGATGAGCTGTCTTCTTCTGATGACGTAGATACCACAGGAGATGGTGTTGGATCTTGATACAACTGGCTTCTCCTCGAACTCCTCGATACGGCTCTCCTCGTTCATGCGAACGGTTCCGAATCTCTCGGTGTCGATGGTTGCCGGCATATCCTTGCATACAACTGTGATGTCAGCCTGCTTCTGAATGTGGTACTCAAGAAGCTTGCCGTAGTCCATCTTATATACGCAGTCTCCTGAAGTGATAACCACATACGGCTCGTGGCAGCTTCTAAGGAAATCAAGATTCTGTGCAATCGCATCAGCTGTACCTCTGTACCAGAGATTACCTGATGCCTTAACTGCGGGAGTGAATACGTAAAGTCCTCCCTGCTTACGTCCGAAGTCCCACCACTTTGATGAACTTAAGTGTGTGTTAAGACTTCCTGCATTGTACTGTGTAAATACGGCTACTGTCTGGATGTGGGAGTTGGTCATGTTGCTGAGTGCAAAGTCGATACTTCTGTAAAAACCAGCCACCGGCATTGCACAAACCGCTCTTCTCTTGGACAGTTCCTGCATCCTGCTACTGCTGCCGCCTGCTAAAATAATACCAATCGCCCTCATACTTAATCACCTGCCTTATCTAATGTTCTTCCGCTGTCCAGGACTCCGTCCACGTAGTCGTCAGCAGTTGTAACTCCGGAGATCATAGTGTTCTTACCAACCTTTACACCGTCTGGTATAACTGATCTCTCTCCGATAGTGCAGAGACCTTCGCAATAAATTCCGGGCTTGGTCTCATTCTCTTTTTCCTCGAAGGTTCCCAGTATAACGCCGTTTCCGATCTGTGCTCTCTCAGCAATGATAGCTTTCTCAATGCTGCAGTTCTCACCGATCTGAGTCTCGTTCATGATAATGGAATGGCTGACAACCGTTCCCTTACCAATCTTGACGCCGGGTCCTATAACTGAGTTGTAAACCTTACCTTCTATATCGCAGCCTTCGCCGACAATACTTCTCTCAATGGCACTCTCCGGGCCGAGGTACTGTGGCGGCTGAACTCCGCTTGATGTATAGATCTTCCAATACTCTTCATAGAGATTGAACTCAGGCACGATGTCGATGAGCTCCATATTGGCTTCCCAGTAAGATGTAAGAGTTCCTACATCCTTCCAGTATCCGTCGAACTCATAAGCAAATAATGACTGTCCCTGTTCCTTGCAGTAAGGAATGATATGTTTACCAAAGTCCAGTCCTGCCTGATCTTTATTCTTGATAAGCGCATCACGAAGAGCCTTCCATGAGAAGATATAGATACCCATCGAAGCAAGATTGCTACGTGGATGCTCAGGCTTCTCCTCGAAGTCCACAATGCGCTTGTTCTCGTCTGTTATCATGATACCGAATCTGCTGGCCTCTTCCATAGGAACAGGCATAACAGCAATGGTAACGTCAGCACCGCTTGACTTATGGAAATCAAGCATTGTCTCGTAGTCCATCTTATAAATATGGTCACCGGAAAGAATCAGGACATAGTCCGGATTATAGTTTTCCATGTACTCCATATTCTGATAGATTGCGTTTGCAGTTCCTGTGTACCACTCACTGTTCGCACTCTTTTCATACGGAGGAAGAACTGTAACTCCACCGAAGTTACGGTCCAGATCCCACGGTATTCCAATTCCGATATGGGAATTAAGTCTGAGCGGACGATACTGTGTCAGAACGCCGACAGTGTCCACTCCTGAATTGATGCAGTTACTGAGCGGAAAGTCGATGATTCGATATTTTCCCCCAAATGAAACTGCAGGCTTTGCCATCTTAGATGTCAGAACGCCCAGTCTGCTACCTTGCCCACCTGCTAAAAGCATGGCGATCATTTCTTTTTTTATCATGCTCCACCTCGTTGCTAAAAAGATCTTTGTGACTCACCAAATTGCCTTTTTTTCTATATTTTAGTATAGCACAAGAATGCAGTAAAAAAACACGAAAAAGTCTAAATATGATATATAATTAACGTAAACGTTTTCGAATTTTCTGATTTTTGACTTTGCATGAATAAGTGCTAGAATAAAGTAGTTTCTTATTTAATAAAGAAGAGGAAAACTATGTATAAAATTGATTTCAAAAATCCTGAACATATCTATTTTATCGGTATCGGCGGAATCTCAATGAGCGGTCTTGCACAGATCCTTGTGGAGGAAGGCTTTAAGATCTCCGGTTCCGACATGAAAGAGTCCGCTATGACAAGAGCTCTTGAGGACAAGGGCATCAGAATCTTCTACGGACAAAAGGCCGAGAACATCACATCTCTCGGAACCATAAACGCCGTTGTTTACACAGCAGCTGTTCGTCCCGACAATCCGGAATTCGTAGCCGCCAAGAACGCCGGCATTCCAATGCTTACAAGAGCCGAACTCCTCGGACAGATCATGAAAGAGTATGATCTTCCCGTGGCTGTATCAGGAACTCACGGTAAGACCACTACAACCTCAATGCTCTCCAAGATCCTTCTGGAGGCAGAGACAGATCCCACCCTCTCAATCGGCGGAATCTTCAGTGACATAGGCGGAAACATCCGCGTTGGTAAGTCCGAGTACTTCGTAACCGAAGCCTGCGAATACACCAACAGCTTTCTTAGCTTCTTCCCCAAGATCAGCATCATTTCAAACATCGATGCCGATCATCTGGATTTCTTTAAAGACCTTGATGACATCAGGCACTCTTTCAGAAAGTTTGCCGAGCTCCTTCCCGAGGACGGAACTCTTGTTATCAACGGCGAGATCGACAACGTTGAAGAGATCACAGGCGGCCTTAAGTGCAGCATCATAACTTACGGTTCAACCGACGCCTATGACTACTACCCGACAGATATTACCTATGACGATCACGGTAATCCATCCTTCACAGCTCACCTTCCGGGAGGAAAAGAGCTTGCGATCACCCTTTCTGTTCCGGGAATCCACAACGTTTACAACGCACTTTCAGCAATCGCAGTTGCAAACATTCTAAATATAGAAGAGAGCAAAATTGTGTCTGCGCTGGATGCATTTCACGGAACCGGCAGACGATTTGAATACAAGGGTGAGATCGGCGGAGTTACCATAATCGATGACTACGCTCACCATCCAACAGAGATCCGTGCCACATTAACTGCTGCACAGAATTACCCTCACAGCAAGATCTGGTGCGTATTCCAGCCTCATACCTACACCAGGACCAAGGCACTTATGAACGAATTTGCCGAGGCACTTTCTTTGGCAGATCATGTCATCCTTGCCGACATTTATGCAGCAAGAGAAAAAGACAACCTTGGAATAAGCTCACGTACTCTGAGGGATAAGATTGTTGAACTCGGTCACGAATGCAATTATTTTCCTACTACGGAAAACTTTAATGAGATTGAAAAATTTCTTTTGCAAAATTGCACTAAGGGAGATTTGTTGATAACCATGGGAGCGGGAGATGTTGTAAAAATCGGCGATGAGCTCCTTGGAAGGTAAAACTTATCCACATTTCCACCCGGAAAAATATTTTATGTAAACTTTATTCGGTGGATAAAGGTCTGGTCTAGAAACCCTATGCCAGACCTTTTTTATTTAGATTTGTAATAAATAATCCACGTTATCCACATTGTCCACAAAACTTCTTCAAATTAGAAACCCTTGATGTTTACTGGATTTCTTCGTCACTTTTTCCATATCATTTTAAAAATCCCCATGCTATAATCTGAATTGTTCCGAAGAACCAAACAATTCTTTTTCGGATATTTTATGAAGTAGGTGATGAAAGTTTATGATGGGGCGTGTGACGATCAGTTCTAATTGTGGGGAGGATTCTACTTATGTTTCCAACATCTTTATTGACGAATATATGCAGGACGCAAACGATGCGCAGATTAAGATCTACCTCTTTTTACTGCGTATGATGAGTGCGAATTTACCTACCAGTGTTGAGGCTCTGGCAGATAAATTCAACCATACGGAATCGGATGTGATCCGTGCACTTAAATATTGGGAGAAAAAGGGACTTATCAGTCTTGAATACGACACCTCCCAGAACCTTACCGGAATTCATATGGAAGATATCGTAGCTTCTCAGCACAGACGCTACGGCAGAAGAAGGGGCGACAGCGTTCAGAATCCTGTAGCACCACCTAAAGCTGTTAAGAAAGAAGCGACTGATGTTTCAAATCTCCTGTTCATCGCAGAACAGTATTTCGGTAGAACACTTACAAGCACTGAGATGCAGACCATCTGCTACATTCACGATGATCTGGCTTTCTCAGACGACCTTTTGGACTATCTGATGCAGTATTGCGTCGATAATCATAAGAAAGATTTCAGATATATGGAGAAGGTGGCCATCAACTGGAATCAGCAGGGCATCAAAACGCCAAAACAGGCCCGCGCGGAAATCTTTAAACATGACAGCGACTTCATCGCTATCATGAAGGCACTCGGTATGGAAAACTCACCTACTGAGAAGGAGACTAACTTCATTCTCAAGTGGCGTGGGGAGTTGGGATTTTCGATGGATATTATCCTGGAAGCCTGCGACCGCACTGTTATGGCGACACAAAAAGGACGTCTTAAATATTGCGACGCCATTTTACGCAGCTGGCACGAGAAAAAGGTTAAAACAAGGGAGGATATTGCCAAGCTTGATGCCAACTTTACCGCAGATCTTGCCAAGAAGAGATCTAAGGCTTCCATATCATCCATCGATACCAAACTTCGTCTAAGCGAATCATCTATTCGTTCAGGCGTATCCCAGAATCGCTTTAATCAGTTTCAGCAAAACACTTATGATTTTGCCGAGCTCGAGAAAAAGCTTCTGGACAACTAAAGCTCCGACAGATTGGGGAATCAGGTCGGACGACGGTTCATAAGCTCGGCCCTGTACCTTGGCCCGGCGGTGGCACTTAGCCTTCCCTGGAGCACGTACAGGGCCATACTTATGTGTAGTGTAAGGGCTGAAGAATTTACGGTATTGGAGGGATACGGCTGGGATAGTTATATATATCCCCTTTTCTCGGCAAACCGGGCACTCCGATGAGCCCAGGGCATCAATATCTGCGTGCATTGGCACTTGATATTGATTGGTCTCATCTCCGGGTTTGAAATCGAAAAGGGGATATATATAACTACCCCATCCTTACACATCGAATATATGTAAATATGATTCAGACATACATCATATTTGAGTGTGGTTCGAATAAATGTAGGATGTGGTTAATAGATTTCAGATGCATATTATGAGGAGTTAGTGTATGGCGTTAACTAATGCGCAGTATGATGCGATAATGCATGAGTATGAGGAGAGACGGTATCTGCATAGGCAGGAGCAGGAGGAACGGCTTCAGAATGTCTATGAAAGTGTTCCCGGGTATAAGGAGCTGGATGATGAAACGGCTAGTGCCAGTGCGGATTTTGGAAGAAGGCTGCTCTCAGGGGAGAAGCTGGACCGGTCGGTGCTGAAGGAGCAGCTGGCGGAGCTGGCCAGGCAGAAGCAGCTGCTGCTTGTAGAAGCCGGGTACTCAGATGATTATCTGGATATGGGATATACTTGTCCGGATTGTAAGGATACAGGTTATATCAATAATGAGAAGTGCCATTGCTTCAAGCAGAAGATCATTGATACTCTCTATGATAAATCCAACCTGAGAATGCTGGTAAAGAAGGCGAATTTCAGGAATATGAAGGATTCTTATTATAAGGGAGAGGATCTGGTTAAATTTCTGGGGGCGAAAAAAACTGCTGAAGAATTTGTGAATAATTTTGGCACCGACTACCAAAATTTATTTATTTATGGTACAGTTGGTACGGGTAAAAGCTTCTTGTCCATTTGTGTGGCAGATGAAGTTCTTAAAAAAGGCTATTCTGTAATATACTTCAGTTCTATCGGACTGTTCGAGATGATCGCAGAAAACACCTTTGATTACAAGGCCAAGGATGAACTCAGAGCCCTTTATGATGATATCTATAACTGCGAACTTCTGGTTATAGACGATCTTGGTTCCGAGAGGATCACTAACCTGGTTACTTCAGAGCTCTTTGCACTTTTGAACGAGAGGGATAATCGCAAAAAATCAACTATAATTACATCTAATTTATCGCTAGAGGGATTACAACAAGCCTATCAGGACCGAATTTTTTCGAGGGTCACAAGCAATTTCAAATTGCTTAAATTATCAGGTCCTGATATTCGAAACCAAAAGAAGATTGCCCAAAAAGAAAGCGAGGATTTTCACTAATGCCAAGAAAAGAGGAGAAGCGTAATCTGGAGACCATTCCTGTAGGTTCCCTTGGAATGATACCCCTTAAAGGTACAAGGCCACTTGCAGAGAAGGTTGATTACTATCTCGTTAAGTGGAGAGCAGAAAGAGAGAATGAGCATAAAGGCAGCCTGGCATTTACCGGCTATGAGCGTCCTTCCTACATTCTTGAAGCTGAGATTCCCAGATTTGGAACCGGTGAGGCTAAGGGTGTTATCAAGACATCCGTTCGTGGAGATGACCTGTATCTCCTGGTAGATGTATGTAACTATAACGAAACATACAAGTTATTCGGACAGGAAAATCACATGTCCCCTGATGATCACTATCAGGATCTTAAGAGAATCATTGCTGCCGTAGGTGGTAAGGCAAGAAGAATTACCGTTATCATGCCTTTCCTTTACGAGTCAAGACAGCACAAGAGAAGTTCCAGAGAGTCCCTTGACTGTGCTATCGCACTTCAGGAGCTTGTAAACATGGGTGTTGATAACATTATCACCTTTGATGCACATGATGCCCGTGTTCAGAATGCTATTCCTTTAAATGGTTTTGAAACTGTAAGAACAACATATCAGTTCATCAAGGCTCTGCTCAGAAGTGAGTGGGATCTCAAGATCGACTCCGAGCACATGATGGTAATAAGCCCGGATGAAGGTGGTATGAGCCGTGCAATTTATCTTGCCAGCGTCCTTGGTCTTGATGTTGGTATGTTCTATAAAAGACGTGACTATACTCAGGTTGTTGACGGAAGAAACCCTATCGTTTCTCACGAATTCCTGGGTACCAGCGTAGAAGGCAAGTCAGTTATCATCGTTGATGACATGATCTCCTCAGGAGAGAGCATGCTGGATGTAGCAAGAGCCCTCAAGGACAGAAAGGCTTCAAGAATCTATGCATTCTCAACCTTCGGTCTGTTCACCTCAGGTCTTGATGCATTTGACAAGGCTCACGAGGAAGGCCTTATCGACAAGGTATTTACCACAAACCTCATCTATCAGTCACCTGAGCTCCTTTCAAGAGACTGGTATGTAAGCTGTGATATGAGTAAGTACATCGCATACCTCATTGATACACTTAACCACGACGCTTCAATCAGCGACCTTCTTAATCCTGTTGAGCGTATCAACAACATCATTGAGAGATATAACAGTGGAGAGCTTATCGCTTCCATGAAAGCTGAAAAAGCTCAATAATAAAGTCAAAAAAGCCTGATCGTCAGATCAGGCTTTTTATATCCAGTAATTTATCAACTTTTCGATAGAGCTTTTTGGAAAGCTCCTCATCGGGCTGGGTTAAATCCGGAACCATTATAACCTTGCACCCTGCCAGATATGCACTGGTTACTCCGTTTGGAGAATCCTCAACCGCGAAGGTTTCCGACGGGTCAAGCGATAGTTCCTTGCAGGCATAAGCGTATATATCAGGCGCCGGTTTTCCAAGCTTAACCATGTTGGAGCAGATGATCTTGTCAAAGTAATCAAACAGATCTATCTTCTTTAGATATCTCTCAGCCCTCGGATATTCATTGGCAGTTACAAGAGCTGTCAGGACTCCATGTTCCCGAAGCCAGGTCAGTATCTCTTTTGCCCCGGGCTTAAGCGGGATTCCGCCTTCCCTGATCATCTCTTCCACTATCCCTTTTCTGTATTCCCTTACCATCTGATAGTCGAAGTCCTGCCCGAACCACTGCTTGAATCTCTCAGGAGCAAAGGGTCTTCCCAGGGAACGTAGCTCAAGTGGCATCCAGTCCTCTGTCTTGTAGCCAAAGTGCGCAAGCGCCTTTGGCCAGGCTATCTGATAGTATTTCTCTGTATCGGTAAGTGTTCCGTCCAGGTCGAAAAGAACGGCTTTTACAGTCTCTTTTCCCATGGCTTAGAAACCTACATTCTCTCCTACTAATATTACCTGTATCCTTCCCTCGTGCTTGGAGAAACGAGTGATAAGGAACTGGCAGCAGATGGTATCCGGAGACTTGCAGTCCATGCAGGCACCGGTCTTGGCACACGGAGTAGAAAGGCCAAAGCGCTGGGCATTTACAGGTGCTGCCACATTTCTTGCTCTCTTCATGGCACTGTCGAGGTCAGGACAGATCTTGTTCATGCTGATTATGAAAAGAACGTGCTTCGGGCCCTGAGCGATCGCTGAAACTCTGTTGGCATTACCATCGATATTGACAAGGATTCCGTCATCAGTCATGGCATTGGCGCTGGAGATAAAGAAGTCGGCGTCATAGGTATCAAGCATAGCCTGTCTCTTATCTTCCATTGCATCTCTGTCAATAAATCTATAATCTCCTGCCTTAAGAGCATCAACCAGTCCGATCTCATGGGCACTCATTGCACCGCCCATTCCAACACTGCATCCTTCAGGGATGAGTTCAAGCGCCTTCTGAAGCGCTTCTCCCTTGGTTGCTGCATAATATGCCTTCATATTCCTTGACTCAAGTCCTTTGATGACTTTCTGAGCAAAGAGTTCATTTCTTTTCCTGATCATCTCGTGCATATAAATTCCTCCGTCAGCTCTTTTTACTTAGAGCCATACTCGCCTTCAACACCATACTTCTTCATCAGCCTCTTGATAAAGAACGGCTGTAAAAAGAACACCAGAATATATCCCACAATAAATGTGACTGCCAGAGAATGGAAAAACATCGGTCCAAACTCAAGGCCTGCCATTCCGTTACTCTGCTTCATAGCTACGCTGTAAGCAAGTGTTACCATAAGGAAGGTGATTATCGGAGTGTAGATCAGGTTTGAAACAAGGCTCTCAACAAGTCTTGCCTTCATGGTTCCGCGAATTAAGTTAAAGCTCTTGGAAACATCGCCGGCAACTTTTCCTACCGGGATCACAAAACCGATGATAAGGCTTATGATAAGGCTCACCACAAAACTCATTATCCAACCCGGAATGGAGAAATGTCCTGAGGTTGCTGTTCCTACAATTGACAGGAAAAAGCTCATGGTAAATCCCATCAAAAGACTCATATCCCTGTAGATCTTTTTAATCTTATCTCGCATTGATCGTGCTCCTTAAACAGTATTTTTAATGGTTCACTTAAGAGAATTCTACCACGTAACCATGCATACTAACAACAAAAATCCGCAGACAATAAGCTATGTCTGCGGATTTGATGATACATATTTTGTTATTTATCAGCCACCGTTGCTGCCACTCTGGCCGTTCTGACCGTTCTTGCCACCGGGTATTGCAGGCTGCTGGAATGATCCGTCGTACTGATCAGAGGTTTCTCCCTCTTCACCGGCATTTGAATCCTGTCCGCCGTGAGCTGAAGCTGCGTGTCCGAGAGTTACGTCGTACTGCTCTTCCACATACTCTGCACCGTTCTGTCTCATTACCTTGATGGTTACTGTAGTACCTGCAGCGTAGAACTGAAGTCTTGTCTGGAGGTCATCCATTGATGTGATCTCTTCACCATCAAACTCGGTAATAACATCACCCTTCTCGATTCCTGCTGCCTCAGCACCACCGTCTCTTGAAACCTCAGCTACATATACGCCACGAGGAATTCCGTAAGCTGCCTCAACTTCTGCTGTAACACTGACACCTGAGATACCGATGTATCCTCTGTCCTCATCTGAAACCTTGATCTTGGTCTCTTCGTTCATGAGCTTATCAATGATAGGCTGTGCATCTGAAATAGGAATAGCATATCCCATGTCATCTACGTACTGTCCGCCGAGCTTGTTAGAGTTGATACCGATAACTTCGCCCTTAAGGTTGATAAGTGCTCCGCCTGAGTTACCGGGGTTGATGGCTGCATCTGTCTGGATGAATGTTCCTGTAACGCCCTCTTCAACCTCGATCTCACGATTAACCGCTGAGATTACACCGGTTGTAACTGACTGGCCGTAGCCAAGTGCATTACCGATTGCAATTGCCGGCTCGCCGAGCTTAAGTGAATTACTGTCACCAAGAGTTGCGATCTTGATAGCATCTTTTGTCTCTGAGCTGATATCTTCAAGCATTACTGCGATAACCGCAAGGTCTTTATCTGAATCAGTTCCTTTTACAACTGCCTCTACTGTGGCATCATCCGCAAAGATTACTTCCAGGCTGTCAGCACCTTCGATAACGTGGTAGTTGGTTGCGATAAGGAGCTCTGTGTCATTCTCTCCAACAATGAATCCACTGCCTGATGCAGTTGCTTCTTCTGTCTGAACGTATCCGAAGTAGCTTGCTGATGCAGTGTAGTTATTGTGAATCATGACCATTGCAGGCATTACTTCTTCTACTACTGCTGTTACGTCTGTTACAACTCCGAGTGATGTCTCGGAAACGGTTGTTGTTGAAATTGAGCTGTCAGAGTCTGAGCTTTCTGAAGTCTTATCTGTTTCTGCCTCTTCCTTCTGAGTCTCCGGAACTTCCTCTTTTACTTCCTCTTCAGTATTCTCTACCAAAGCCTCTTTTCCCGGAACCGGAAGTCCAAATCTGTCTGCCACCTGTGTGTAAGCAAAGCCCACACCACCGACTATAAGAGCAAGTATGCAGACTGCTGCGATAACCTTAGCCGCTGTATGTTTCTTCTTACCGCCGTTTGCAGGAGGTGTTACAGGGGGCTGGCTGTTTGCATTGTACTGGTAAGTACCGTAGGTTGGGTGTCCGTTCTGATTGTAGTTGTAGCTGTTTTGTCCATAAGAATAATTATTGCTGTAACTATTGTTATAGCTGCTGTTGTAATTACTGTAAGGACCATTGTTTGTTGCTTGGGATGTATTAGCATTCCACTGGCTGTAGCTTGAAGAGCCTGTGGACTGTTGACCATTCTTGTCATCTTCGTACATATTGGTGAACCTTCCTTTCTTTTGATGGCTTTAGTATAGATTCAATCTGTGACAAAAATGTGTTTTATTTCTTATATAAAAATTAATAATCTTCTTCCAAAATTTGAATTTCCATATAGTCAAAAGAGACTTCTTCAATGAAAGAATCCGCAGTAAATCTGCATTTGTCGTGAAGCTGAAAGTCCTTGACGGTGTTATCAAGCCATATAGGTTTGGAGAGATCCATTTCATAACATGCCTTCTCCAAAGAGTTCATTACCTTATGAGTTCTTGTATCAATTGTGTCGTCGCATATCGTAGTATCTCTAAGGAGATGGTTGTCCTTAAAAAGCTTTACCCAAAGTCTAAACATAAATTACTCCCACAATGTCTTTTTTCTTACATTATAAAAGCCGGCAGTCATTTTGACTACCGGCTCCTTAATTCCAATCAGTATTTATCAGTCTTCATATCCGTTTGGATTCTGGCTCTGCCATCTCCAGGAATCAGCACACATCTCTTTGATTCCGTTCTCTGCCTTCCAGCCGAGCTCTTTCTCTGCCTTGTCAGCCTTAGCATAGCAGGTTGCGATATCGCCGGGACGTCTGTCCTTGATCTCATAAGGGATCTTAACACCTGTTGCCTCTTCGAAGTTCTTGACGATGTCTAAAACGCTGTAGCCAACGCCTGTTCCGAGGTTATAGATATTAAGTCCGCTTCCGGGAGCAAGCTTTGCAAGTGCCTTAACGTGGCCCTTTGCAAGGTCAACTACGTGGATGTAGTCACGCACGCCTGTGCCGTCGGGAGTGTCATAGTCATTACCGAAAATTCCAAGCTTAGGAAGCTTGCCAACAGCAACCTGTGTGATATATGGCATGAGGTTGTTAGGAATTCCGTTGGGGTTCTCACCAATGGTTCCGCTCTTGTGAGCTCCGATAGGATTGAAGTATCTAAGAAGAACTACATTCCACTCATTATCTGCCTTCTGGATATCGGAAAGAATCTGCTCGAGCATTGACTTGGTCCATCCGTAAGGATTGGTGCACTGTCCCTTAGGGCAGTCCTCTGTGATTGGCACGAATGCCGGATTTCCATATACTGTAGCGGATGATGAGAAGATGATGTTCTTGCAGTTATGCTTTCTCATTACATCCACAAGTGTAAGTGTTCCTGTAATATTGTTATCGTAGTATTCCCATGGTTTCTGGACAGACTCTCCAACCGCCTTAAGTCCTGCGAAATGGATTACACTGTCAATCTTCTCTGCGGAAAAGATCTTTTCCAGAGCCTGTCTGTCTCTGATATCAGCCTCATAAAACGGAACTTTCTTGCCGGTAAGAGCTTCTACTCTATCAAGACTCTTTCTGCTTGCATTGGCAAGGTTGTCCATTACAACAACGTCTTCTCCTGCGTTCTGAAGTTCAACTACTGTGTGTGAACCGATATAGCCTGCGCCACCTGTTACAAGAATTGCCATACGTTACCTCTTTTCTAAGATGCTTATTTGTTTACTATGGTTGAATTGTAAGGCTCTGCGCCTTTTAAATCAATAAACTTATGTTGGGACAATCAGTCGAAATGTTAACTGGTCGAAACTATCAAAGCTCGATTCCGTTTAACTTGCAAAGCTCTCTTGCTGATTCAACTGAGTCTACACCCTCTTTGTTCTTGATAGGAGCAAACTCTTTTTCTCTTATAACCTCATAAGGAAGGCAGGTAGGAAGCTCGTGGATCATATCAAGAACCAGCTGCTCGAACTTGCATCCGTTTGGAGATTCAGGCTTAACAAGGTTTGCGTTCTCATCGATGTATGGGATCTTCTTCTCAACTACGTGAAGAGGAAGTGTCTTTTTCGCAATCTCATAAAGGTCATTCTCGTTGAAGAGATAGTTGAGGATAACGCCGTAGTTGTAAGCAGGATCGCCGTTCTCGTCCTTGGCGTCCATCATCTCCTGAGAGAGCTCATAGTACTCAACGATAGAAGGCTTGCCATCCTCAAGGCACATAACTCCAACCTTCTCATCGGGAGCGTTCTTGCGAACAACCTTAGCACCGCAGCTTACGCCTGCTGTAAGTGTTGCACCTACAAAGCAAGGATCTGCGATTCTCTGAAGTACGTTATCTACAGCGAAGATGTCGATCCACTCGATGCCCTCTTTCTGAATGAGGTCACGAAGTCCGGCCTTAAGCATTGATGCATACCATCCGGCATTTCCGTTAGGCGATGTGGAGATTCTTCCCTTGCCCTCCATGTAAACTTTGCCGTTGTAGTCAGATGCCGGAGCCATATCCTGCTTGAAGAATGTGATCTTCTCCTCAGGGTATCCAAAGAAGTTGTGCTCCTTAAGGAAGTTTATTGTAGCGTCGTTGTTCTTCTCACTTGTCATGATGAAGAGTCTGATGTATGCGCCGTCAGCCTGCTTAACTGTATCAAGAAGGTTCTCGATAATTCTCTGGAAGATGAATACAGGCTTTGTAAGTCCTATGTCATACATTCCCTTAGGGTTGTCGCTGCCAAGTCTTGTTCCCATTCCACCTGCAAGGAGACAAGCTGCAACCTTTCCTTCCTTGAGTGCCTTGATTCCTGCTGCAGCGAACTCATCTTTTCTTCTCTCTATCTCTGAAACCTGCATAGCTGCCAGAGGGCTGAACTGTCCTCTTCCCTCGCTCTTACCGAGGTTCTTGCAGTTCTCAAGGACAGCGAAATCTGTCTCATCTATCTGTGTGAGAAGATCCTTCTTCTCTGTATCTGAAAGTTCATCATAATATTTAAGGACATGCTCTTGTCCAAAGGTTTCCAGTTTCTTCTTAGCTTCTTCTAAATTCATTTCTCTCTCCTAATCTCTTTTACAATAAGTTTCCTATTTACTATTGTTTTTGGACCTCATATATCATACTACAAAACCGTATTACCTAAAAGCTGTATTTCGCACAAAAAAGAGGGCTGATAACTCAGCCCTCTCATGCTTTTGCCTAATTATTTGCAATCAATGAGTCAATTTGAAACGTCCCCGGTGACTCAAAATGAGTCAATCTGAAACGTCCCCGGTGACTCATCAGCCGCCCTGTGCGGGAGCTGCAGCTGCAGGATCTGCAGGAGCAGGAAGCGGAGTTCCGGGTGTCCAGCCGGCGGGATCTACAAGGAGACCGTTCTTGTCGAAGGTGCAGTTCACACCATCGAGAGGTACTGTAACCTTAACCAGCATTCTTCCGTTGTTGCCGTCAAAGAATCTCCAGCCGTCGGGCTGCTGTACCCAGCCAACAACCTGGTGTCCGTCTGCAGGATCAAGGTAGTAAACGCCGTCCTTGAGAGAAGCCATTCCAACTACCATCTTGCCGTCTGCACCGAAGTAGTAGCTTGCGCCGTCAATGGCATTCCAGCCTGTAACCATCTTGCCGTCAGGTCCGAAGTAATATCTGTTTGCAACATCGCCTGACCAGCCGGTGAACATAACACCGTCAGCGCCAAACATGTAGTTGGCCTTATCAATTGTCTGAAGTCCGACTACTGCTGCATTTCCGGGTCCGAAGTAATATCTCTGGCCCTGCTCATTAGCCCACCAGCCGCTGAGTGCGATACCGTCAGCACCGAACATGTAAAGGCCGGTCTCAAGTGCATGCATACCTGTGAGCATAAGTCCGTTGGCATCAAAGAGATAGAGCTTGTCGCCGATCTGTGTAAGACCTGTGTGCATTACATACTGCTCATCGAAGTAGCGAATGCCGTCCTCGAGCTGTAAGAATCCTCTCTGGCAAACGCCGTCTGCATTGGCATAATACACTGTTCCACCCAGGTTCAAAAGACCTGTGCATCTCTGGCCGTTCTCGTTGAAGTAGAAACGTGCTCCGTCTATATCGGCAAAGCCTGTAAGTGCAAGGCCTCCCTGATTAGGATCGAGGTAGTAGATTCCGCTCTCATCCTGGAACCATCCGGTCTGGATAAATCCGTTGGGATCCGCGTGATATCTCTGGCCGCTAAGATTGATCCAGCCATACTGTTTGCGGTAGTTGTGGTAGTAGTAAACGTGTCCGCCCCAGCTGTTGAAGCCCTCAGGAATGATCCTTGAGAAGTAGTCAACATAGAGGTGGTTAACATCTACTCTTGTAGGGATTCCCGCGTATGTAGCGTGGGAGCTTGACTGCCACATTGCATAGTCGCCGGGATAATCGCAGAAGGAATTGTACTGTGCAACCCATCTTGCTGATGATACTACAGGCATTCTTCCCATGAACCAGTTTCTGCTTGCATATACCATTGGCTCGTAACCGGCTGCATTTATGATTCCGCAGAAAGTATCAGCAATAGCCTGAAGCTGTGCTGCGTTAAGACCCTTCTGACAGGAGTCCTCAATATCAATTGCGATGGGGAATGTTACTGTGTAAGGTGCGATCCATGCCAAAACCTGATTGGCCTCGGCTGCTGCAGCTTCCGGTGTTGTTGCGTAGGAATAAATGTAGATACCTGTGCGCACTCCGGCTGCATTTGCACCATTGATGTTGTTGATGAACTGCTCATCAAGGCCCTTCTTGGTTGTGCCGACTCTTATCATGGCAAACCTTACGCCCTGAGAAGCTACCTGGCCCCAGTTGATTCCGCCCTGATACTTGGAGACGTCGATTCCGACTGCCACCTCAGGACCTACAGCCTTGGTCTTAATGGCTGTCCCGGGACAAACAAGTAAAAGTGCCAGCATGCCCACGAGCATTCCGGCAGAAACAATGATTCTCTTCAAACTTTTTTTCATACCTCTACCCCGTTTTTTACATATTTCTTAACATTTATTATAAGTGAAAAATGTACCCAAGGCAATTAAAACAGTCCCGTAATTGTGGGCGGTTTTATGGTATTATATTGTTGTAAAATCGTTATAGAATTAAGGAGGAAGACCTATGCTGAAAGACTTTATAAAAGCCGATTTACCGGATGAAGAAGAGCTGAAGACAAAACTCAAGGAAGAACGCGCTCGCCTGTCTGCATTCCAGATGAAGATAAAAGAAGCAGGTCTTCCCGTGATGGTTTTGTTTGAAGGCTGGAACGCTGCAGGAAAAGGCGCCCTGATCGGTAAGGTCATAAGGAACATCGACCCGAGATTCTTTAAGGTTGCCACCATGGACAGGGAGCCAAGCCCCGAGGAGAAGAGATATCCCTTCCTCTACAGATACATAAAAGAAATCCCCGAAGCCGGCAAATTCCGCTTCTTTGATACCTGCTGGATGGAGGAAGTGGTTGACGGCGTGCTTGATAAAAAGCTCACCGAAGAGATTTACCAAAAAAGAGTTCACTCCATAAACGTCATTGAAAGGCAGCTTTGCGACAACGGTTATCTGGTCATAAAGTTCTTTTTCCATATATCCAAAAAAGAACAGAAAAAGCGCCTGGAAGCTCTTCAGAACAGCAAGGACACAAGTTGGCGTGTAGACAAGGACGACCTTCTTCAGAACAAGCACTATGACAGGTGTCTTGAGGTGTTTGAGAAGTACCTTAGCGACACCAATCAGTCCCGCGCTCCGTGGTACATCATCGATGCCACAGACAAGAAGTGGGCAGAGCTCCAGGTTTTGCAGTTCCTTAATCAGGGCATAGATATCGCACTCAAGAACCAGAAGATGAATGTTCCGATTCTTCAGAACACCTTCCCTCTTGAAAAATCCTGTAAGCTTTCTGAGATATCTCTTGAGGATAAGACGGTATCTGCAGCGGACTACGATGCCGAGCTGGACAGACTTCAGAAGGAGTTAAAAGAGCTTGGAAACAAAGTTTACAGAAAAAAGATCCCTGTAATCATTGCCTACGAAGGCTGGGATGCTGCCGGAAAGGGCGGAAACATAAAGAGAATCACAGAGGCCTTAGATCCAAGAGACTACGTGGTTGAGCCGATCGCCAGCCCCGAGCCCCACGAAAAGGCCCGTCACTATCTGTGGAGATTCTGGACAAGACTTCCAAAGACCGGCCACATCACCATTTTCGACAGGACCTGGTACGGCCGTGTAATGGTTGAAAGGCTTGAGGGGTTCTGCTCCGAGAACGACTGGCAGAGAGCCTACAACGAGATCAATGAGTTTGAAAAAGAGCTGAGCGACTGGGGCGCAGTCATCATCAAGTTCTGGGTTCAGATCGACAAAGACACTCAGCTGGAGCGATTCAACGACAGACAGAACACTCCCGAGAAGCAGTGGAAGATCACCGACGAGGACTGGAGAAACCGTGAGAAATGGGACCTCTACGAGGGCGCCATAGATGAGATGATTGCAAAGACCAGCACCACCTTTGCACCCTGGTACGTACTTGAATCCGTGGACAAGAAATATGCAAGGATTAAGGCACTGAAGATCGTCATTGAGCAGATCAAAAAAGCTCTTGAATAAAAAACAACAGCCTCTTCACTTAACTGTGAAGAGGCTGTTCTATGTATGATCAATTTACAATATTCCTTGGTTTTCCTTCCATCCAGCTCACAATGTTCTTCTTGACTTCGTCAAGGCAACGGGTTCTTGCCTGTGTGCTGGCCCAGGCCAGGTGCGGTGTTACAATAAGTTTTCCGCTGTCCTGAATTTTCAAAAGAGTGGAGTCTTTATCCATGGGCTCGGGACTTAAAACGTCGAGTCCTGCTGCGGCTATTTCTCCGCTTATAAGAGCATCCGATAAGTCTTTTTCCACAACAACCGCGCCTCTTGCGACATTGATGAGGATTGCGGTTTTCTTCATTTTCTCGAAAGCTCTTTTGTCAAAAAGATCTCTTGTCCTGTCGGATAAAGGACAGTGAAGGGAGATCACATCTGACCTTGTAAGAAGCTCATCAAAGCTTACCTGCTCGTATTCTGTGCAGTCACTGTGTCCGGAGGAGGCATAAAAGATAACATGAGCGCCGTAAGCTGTAGCTATCTGAGCGACCTTCCTTCCGATGTTTCCCATGCCAACGATTCCATAGGTCTTGCCATCAAGCTCATCGAAGGGAATATCCAGGCAACAGAAATGAGACTGGTTTGCATAGGCTCCGCTCTTAACAAATTCATCATAGTGACGGAGATTCTCCATCAGGTAAAAGAGCATGGCGAAGGTGTGCTGGGCAACGGAGGCTGTAGAGTAGTTCACAACATTTGCAACCTTTACTCCGTGTCTGTCACAAGCCGGAATGTTGGCATTGTCAAAACCGGTTGCGAACTCGCAGATGAGCTCAAGGTCCGGTGCTGCATCAAGGAGCTTGTCCGTTATCTGGCTCTTGTTGATCACAAGGACGTTAGCGCCCTTGAGCCTTTCTGCCGCATTTTCCTCAGTCACCTTGTCATCATAATAAGTAACCTCTCCCAGCTCATCATAAATGCTGTAGTCCATATCTGTTCCGACACTGTCTTTGTCAGCGATCACTATCTTCATGCGTAATGCTCCTTCTATGTTAATACTTACTGCCTTTCGCAACCCAGTTCACTATATCAAATACTGCCGTTAGTATCAATTGCAAAGCAAAAGTCCCCTCCGCCGGTGAAAGCGGAGAGGACTTTTTCAGTCGTCGATAAATTATGCGAAAGGATTCTCTGTTGGATAAGGAAGAGATGCAGGCTGATTGTAGCCGATTGTCTCTGCTCCAACATACTTGAATACCTCAAAGAGTGCCTTTCCAAAGTGTCCGAAAGCAACTGCTCCGTGGTGAGGGAAGTTGTTCTGGATAAGAACGTGTCTGTAGAATCTTCCCATCTCAGGAATAGCGAATACACCGATACCACCGAAGGACTTTGTAGGAGTATTGAGAACTTCTCCCTGTGCAACATATGCACGAAGGTGGTTGTCAGATGTGCTCTGCAGTCTGTAGAATGTGATATCACCGGGAATGATGTCACCCTCAAGTGTTCCCTGTGTAACTTCCTCAGGAAGGTTACGAGCCATGATTCTCTGGAACTTCATCTCGCAGCTTGAAAGCTTGCTTGTGCATGTATTTCCGCAGTGGAATCCCATGAATGTATCTGTGTGCTTGTAGCTTGTCTGATTCTTGATTGACTGCTCGTACATATCATCAGGTACAGAGTTGTTGATATCAAGAAGTGTAACAGCGTCGTTACTGATGCATGTTCCGATGAACTCAGAAATTGCACCGTAGATATCTACTTCACAGGATACAGGAATTCCGCGTCCTGTAAGTCTTGAGTTAACGTAGCAAGGAACGAAACCAAACTGAGTCTGGAATGCAGGCCAGCACTTTCCGGCGATACATACAAACTTCTTGCTTCCTCTGTGCTCCTCGATCCAGTCAAGAAGTGTAAGCTCGTACTGAGCAAGTTTCTCAAGGATCTCAGGCTTCTTGTTACCTGCGCCGAGGTCTTTCTCCATGTCAGCCTTGATGTCAGCGATTCTAGGATCACCTGCGTGCTTGTTGAAGCTCTCGAAGAGGTCAAGCTCTGAGTTCTCTTCAACCTCAGCACCGATGTTGTAGATCTGCTGGATAGGTGCGTTACATGCAAGGAAGTTCATAGGACGAGGTCCGAATGCGATAACCTTGAGGTTTGAAAGACCATAGATAGCTCTTGCGATAGGCACGAACTCGTTGATCATCTTAGCGCACTCATCAGCTGTTCCTACAGGGTACTCAGGAATATAAGCCTTTACGCCGCGAAGGTGGAGGTTGTAGCTTGCATTGAGCATTCCGCAGTAAGCATCTCCTCTGCCGTCGATAAGGTCATTCTGTGACTCCTCTGCAGCTGCGCAGAACATAACCGGTCCGTCGAACTTCTCAGCGATAAGTGTCTCTGAAATCTCAGGTCCGAAGTTTCCAAGATATACGCAAAGTGCGTTACATCCGGCTTTCTTGATATCCTCAAGAGCTTCCATAGCCTGGATCTCGCTCTCGATGATACATACAGGACACTCATAGATATCCTTCTCATCAAAGTTCTTCTTGTAGGCATCGATAAGAGCCTTTCTTCTGTTTACAGCAAGTGATGCCGGGAAACAGTCACGGCTAACTGCAACGATACCGATTTTTAAATCTGGAATGTTAATCATAATAATCCCCTTTCTACTCTCAGAAATCTTGTTTTATTTTCAGAGGCCAGATGCCTCTTAGATACATTTATCAAAGCTCGGCAAGTGCCTTGTAATCATCCTTAAGGTCTGCATAGAGCTTCTTGTAAAGCTTGTGGTACTCTGCATACTTGGCAGCGTTATCTGCTACAGGCTCAGTCTCTTTTGCCTTAGTGATAAGCTTGTCGCAGGCTTCCTGTACGCCCTCATATACTCCGCTGCCTACGCCTGCCAGGATTGCTACGCCAAGAGCAGGTCCCTGTTCCTGGTTGATGGTTGCAACCTTGCATCCGTAGAGGTCTGAGAGCATCTGTCTCCAGATCTTGCTCTTTCCGCCTCCGCCGCAGGCCATCATCTCTTTTACACTGATACCCATTTCATTGAGGATATCGTTGCAGTCGCAGAGTGAGTAGGAAACGCCTTCCATAACTGCTCTTAAGAGATGCTTTCTTGTGTGGATACCTGAAAGTCCGAAGAACACGCCTCTTGCCTTGTCATCAAGGTGTGGTGTTCTCTCACCGTTAAGATATGGCAGATAGATAAGTCTGTCTGATCCAACGGGAACGGTCTCGATATCCGCATTTATAAGGTCATAGGGATCAACTCCCTTTTCCTTGGCTTCTTCTATATAGCTCTGGCAGAAGTTGTCTCTGAACCACTTAAGTGAGAAACCTGCTGCCTGGGTAACGCCCATGATGTGCCATGCGCCCGGTACTGCGCAGCAGCATGTGTGAACTCTGCCCTTAGGATCGATGGATACCTTGTCTGTATGTGCAAATACAACGCCTGAAGTTCCGATGGTTGTGAAGGCTGTTCCCTCTCTTACAACGCCTGTTCCTACAGCAGCAGCTGCATTATCACCTGCGCCTCCGACAACTACAGTGTCTGTAGTAAGTCCGAGCTGACTTGCGATCTCTGGTAAAAGAGTTCCTGTAACCTCGCAGGACTCATGCATCTTGCCAAGGAGTGCTCTGTCGATTCCGAGCTTGTCTAAAACTTCCTGTGACCAGTCACGCTTTGAAACATCCATCAGCTGCATTCCTGATGCATCTGAAACCTCTGTAGCGAACTCACCGGTCAGAACGTATCTGATGTAATCCTTAGGTAAAAGAATGTGTCTGCACTTCTTGTAGTTCTCAGGCTCCTTGTTGCGAACCCATAAGATCTTGGCAGCTGTCCATCCTGTAAGAGGAGGATTGGCTGTGATCTCGATCCACTTCTCACGAGGCATGATCTTAAGCATCTCTTCTACTTCATCGCCTGTTCTCTGGTCGCACCAGATGATTGAAGGTCTGATCACTTCGCCGTTTTCATCCAGCATTACAAGTCCGTGCATCTGTCCGGAGATACCGATACCCTTGATATCTGCAGCATCTGATACCTTACCTGAATCAAGAGCTTCCTTGACAACAGCTGCTACAGTCTCAAGTGAAGCCTTCTTCCAGTCATAAGCATCCTGCTCAGCCCATCCGTTCTGGGGAGTGTACATGGGATACTCGTAAGCTCTCTCAGCAACAACGCCACCGTTCTCATCAAAAAGAACTGTCTTGGTTGCTGAAGTTCCAACATCAATTCCTATAAGATATTTCATATTCATACCCCCGTCTCACGCATTAAAATACGTGTTCAAAAAAAATATATAATAATACAACTTAAAATACAACATTACAAATTTGCAGAAAAAATGCCCGTGTTTCTATTCATTTTTACTATGCTTGTATTCAAAATTTATTAAAGCTGTACATCTTTGGCTGCACATTTAACACCGGTGAGTTCTTCCGACCTCTTATCGGGCTGTGATGTGCCTGCGTAGATGGTGAAATTCTTGGAAAAGAGGTCTCTTACGCCCTCTTCGTCTACAGAAGTAAATGCCTTTCTGTTTATATCAACAACGACCTTTTTCTCTTCTCCTGCAGCAAGGTGAACTCTCTTAAATCCGCAAAGGCTTGGATTTGGAATTGCAAGGTCAAAACCTGTGTCCTTGATGTAGATCTGAACAACATCGTCGGTATCTCTTTTGCCCTCGTTCACAACTGTAGCTGTAACCTTGGCTCCGGCAAACTCGCCCTTGTCATCTTTAACAAGCTCAACGTCTACATCCTTTACGCTGCACTTACCGTATGTAAGTCCGTATCCGAAAGGATAAAGAGGTGTTCCCTCAAAGTATCTGTAAGTCCTGTTCTTCATGGAGTAATCCTTAAAGTCAGGAAGATCATCTGCCGACTTGTAGAAGGTTACAGGAAGCTTACCTGAAGGTGATACGTCGCCGAAGAGGATGTCTGCAACGTCTCTTCCGCCCTTTGCTCCCGGATACCATGCCTGGATGACTGCAGCAGCCTTGTCCTGTGCAACACCGAGGTTGATGGAGCTTCCGGACATGTTGATAACAATTGTTGGCTTGCCACATGCAAGAACGGAATTAAGGAGCTGTCTCTGAGGAATAGGAAGCTCAAGATTTACCTTGTCTCCTGATGCAAATTGATTACCTGCATCTCCTTCCTCACCCTCAAGATTCTCATCAAGTCCTACTACAACTACCATTACATCTGAGTAATCAGCGATGGTCTGAACTTCTGAGAGTCTGTCAGGATAGTCCTGATCTGAAAGGTTGCTGAGGTTTGGCTTCCAGAGATCGCATCCTTCAGAATAAAGAACTCTTGCACTTCCCTCTACCTTATCCTCAATACCCTCAAGTACGGTAACGAATCTTGATGATGTTCCGTGGTAGTTACCCTGAAGTGCTATTCTTGAATCGGCGTTTGGTCCCACTACACCGATGGTCTTAAGCTTGGTCTTATCCAGCGGAAGGAGTCCGTCATTCTTTAAAAGAACTATACTCTCAGCTGCAGCTCTGCTTGCAACCTTCTGGTGCTCGTCACACTCAACCACTGTGAAAGGAATATTGTCGTACTCAGTCTTATCAAACATTCCAAGAAGGAATCTTGTTGTAAAGAGTCTTACTGCTGACTCTGTGATCTGCTCCTCTGTGATAAGTCCTGCTCTGTAAGCATTCATCATCTTCTGGTAGGTACATCCGCAGTTCACATCGCATCCCATCTCAAGGGCCAGCTTAACCGATTCCTCAGCTGTTGCTGTAACCTTGTGATTCTCATGGAAATCGCGGATAGCCCAGCAGTCTGATACGAAGTGTCCTTTAAATCCCCATTTGCCACGAAGAAGGTCAACCATAAGTGGCTTGTTGGCGCAGCAGGGCTCTCCGTTGGTTCTGTTGTAAGCTCCCATTACCGCCTCTACATTTCCTTCTTTTACGCAGGCTTCAAATGCAGGAAGGTAAGTCTCCTCGAGGTCCTTCTTGCTGGCCTTGGCATCAAAGAAATGTCTTTCGCCCTCAGGTCCTGAGTGAACAGCAAAGTGCTTGGCACAAGCTGCTGCCTTCATGTACTCTCCATCTCCCTGAATTCCCTTTATAAAAGGAACTGCCAGGGTTCCTGTAAGGAACGGATCCTCTCCGTAGGTCTCATGTCCGCGCCCCCATCTGGGATCACGGAAGATATTAACGTTTGGTGACCAGAAGGTAAGTCCCTTGTAAATATCTCTGTCACCGCGCTTTGCCTGCTCGTTGTACTTGGCTCTTCCTTCCTCTGCGATAACCTCTCCGACCTGCTTCATGAGGTCCTCATCAAAGGCTGCAGCCAGTGCAATTGCCTGTGGAAACATGGTGGCTGTGCCGGCTCTTGCAACACCGTGAAGCGCCTCATTCCACCAGTTGTAGGCCGGAACACCCAGCCTGTCTATTGCAGGTGAGTCATAGCGAAGCTGAGATGCCTTCTCTTCGACTGTCATCTTGGCAACCAGCTCTTTTGCCCTGTTTCTAGCTTCTTCTCTGTTCATTGCGTACCCCTTTTATTTATGTAATGTTGAAAAAAGGTCATTCTTACAAATATTAGTTTATTCTTATGGGCTGGTTTTTTCTTATCACATTTTGGCATCTTATTCTTAAATATGTGGAGTCAGTGGGGACGGCTCTCTTGGGGAGTCAGTGGGGACGGTTCTCTTTGACTCCCTTTTGTTTAGGTGTTTTATACCTCTTGATTATCGAAAAAGGGAGTCAAAGAGAACCGTCCCCACTGACTCCCCAAGAGAACCGCCCCACTGACTCACACAAAAAAGGGCCGCGCCCTAAAGCGCAATGTCATTAAGTTAAGGGTCGCGAATCAATCAAAGATATAATAAAGAGAGACTGATAGCATTATTTCAGTCTCTCTTTTGCTTTTTATGGTA